>DATJDF010000579.1:0-3764 GCA_035497555.1 Arachidicoccus sp.
ATCAAATTCATCAAGAATGAGGGTCTTTACCGTGTCTACAGCAATATTACCACGGCGGATATGGTCGGCCATACGCCCGGGTGTGCCGACAATAATCGTAGGTGCGTCAATCAGGTTATTTTCCTCAATTTCTCTTTTATGACCTCCATAACAACAGGTAATCTTTGCACCTGTTTTCATTTGACGGAAAACGGATTCTATCTGCAAGGCCAGTTCACGTGAAGGGGCGATAATGATCGCCTGCGTCTTTTGCTGACTGAGATCCAGGTCGCGGAGCAAGGGCAACAGAAATGCCAGTGTCTTGCCGGAACCGGTTCTGGAAAGCAGGATAATATCTCCCGGGCTTTCTGTTTCAGTGAGCATGCGCTCCTGCATCTCATTGAGCCGCTCAATGCCCAAATTTTCTAATATTGGTTGAAGGTCATTTTCCATGGCCGCAAAAATAAGCTAATCTGGCAGATTTAACGTAGGTATTCCTGCAGCAGTTTATTCTCGCTACTAGGGCTGGCCATTTGTCAGGCAGATCCGGCAAAATATCCGTTCTAAAAAGACAGTTTGCTTCGTCTGGACTGGCCATTAGAAATCAAGTATGGCAGTCGGGAGATTCTTAGATTGCACGCTGAGTGCTGACCTCTGTTCTCCAATATTGTTTCCTTCTGGCCTGATTACCCGGATCTCTGCCCGGCCGTTGTATAACTGCACTTTTCGCGAACCGCTGGAGGTCCCCAGGTCATCCAGTAACTGTCCATCCCCTGCCAGAGAAAAGTGAACAATATTTTGGCCGTCCAGACACATTACCTGGTGCTGATCATAAAGTTTTACCTGTAGCGTTGTCGTATCTCCATTTTGAGATAATTTCTCCAGTACCAGTTTTGCCGGCTGTGCCCATTTAGCAGATTGATAATCCTGCTCCAATTGGTCGGTGACCGTTTTGCCGTCTTTTGTGGCAATTACCTTAAACCGGTAATGGCCGGCTTTCATCGGAACCTGCCACCGAAGACCGGCTGCCGGGAAATCCTGGCTGTTTCTTTTGCGGCTACCCATGCTGACACCATTGATAAAGAGCTCTGCCTGATCACAATTGGAATAGACCTTCACCATTTTTTCTTCACCTTCATCTCCCCAGCGAATGGGCCAGCTATGACCATAAATGTGCGCCATCGGTTTTTTAGTCCAATAAGACTGGAATACAAAGTAGGCTTCTTTTTTTGTCAGATCCCTTTCTACAACACCTTTTTGGTTGACATAGGGCACCGGATTGTCCGGTCTTAGGGGCGTTGAAAAGTCCTTGAATATCCAGTAGGCAGCTCCTGTCAGCCAGGGCATTGTTTCCTGTTCCTTTAAGTGCCAGTCAATCAAATTGCATGCATAGGTTTCACTCCAATCACCATCTTTGGAAGCCCGGGCGGCACCACCGAATAAAGACGCGTCTCCTGCTCGCTCGTCGGCCCCGGCGCCCTTTTTAATTAAACTTAGGGCCTTATCGGGGCTTTCAGAATGCCTTCCGGCATGGCTGTCCGCCCCCCATTCGATATGGATAAAACGAGGAACTTTTTCGAATTCTTCACGGGAGACCGATTTGTACTCTGTATAGATACCGCGATACCAGCCTGCCCAAATTGAGGGTGAATATATATCTACTAAATCACTGGCAAAATCGCAACGTCTTAAGCCCGTTTTTCTGGACGGATCCAGTTGGTGTGCCAGTTCATTCAGGGACTTAAGATAAGTTCTGATAGCTGTCTTTTCAAAGGTCGGGAAATCTCCCGGCCAGTCAATTTCATTACCCATACCCCAAATAATCACGCTTGGGTGATTGTAATGTTGTTCAATCATATGGGTTAGCATCGCTTTGCCTTGCGCCTGGTAGATTTCATTGCCGAGGCCGCCGCGACACCAGGGGATCTCTTCCCAAACCAGCAGCCCCAGGCTATCGCAAAGACGAAGTACAATGGGTGATTGCTGATAATGCGCCAGCCGTATAAAATTGGCGCCCATCTCTTTTATCAGTATCATTTCCCGGCGAATCAGGTTTTCCGTCATCGCAGCACCAAGACCTGCATGGTCTTCGTGGCGGTGTGTACCCCGAAGTAATAACCTTTGTCCGTTTAAAAAAAATGGACCTTTCTGTTTGAATTCAAAATTACGAAACCCAATCTGGTCTTTTTTTGTATACACCTGCCCACCGGCCCTAAGGGTGGTAATAACGGTATATAACTGCGGATGCGCTGGTGACCAGATGGCAGGTGACTTCAAAGCAAACTGAGGAAGACGAATACGCCCGGCTTCCTGATTTGAAGCCGTTAGATTGATACGCTTGGTTGTATTCGCAACGGCTTTTCCCCCGGGGTCCAGTACTTCGGTTTGTATTTCCGCCTTTTCTGATGGCCCACCTGCTCGAATGGCCAATTGAACATCGATGGTGGCAGTTTTTAAATCAGCGGACAAAACGGGTGTAATTCGACTGCTTTGAATCGCTATTGCTGGTTCATATACGAGATCGACATATCTGTATAATCCCCCATATAAATTAAAATCAGACATGTCAGAAGGAATCATTTCGACGTCACGGCTATTGTCGCAACGAATGGCCAGTGGAATTTGGCCTTTGAAATCGGCTCGCCTTTTTACCGCTGCCACGGCCGCCGTAATATCCACGGTCCACATATCATACCCCCCAACATGTTCGCCCACCAGTATTGTATCTATATAAACCTTTGTTTTTTGGCCTGCTCCTTCAAAATGCAGGTAAGTATGGCCACCCTGATATGGATTATCCAAGCTGAGCCTGGTTCTGTACCAGCCTGGCCCCTGGTAATAGTTTACATCAGGGTCAACTGCGTCCCGGGCGTTAAAGCAATGCGGTAAATTAATCGATTGCCACAAAGGAACACTCTGAGGCGAACCGGGTGTGGCCGGGCGCCACGCTTCCCAGATGCTGCCTAAATCACTTTTCAGGAACTGCCAATTATCCGTGAGCCGTATGCTTTTTTGGCCGCTTGCCTGGAACAGCAAGCTGCAAAATAATAGCGGTAGGACAAAAAATTTAAAATTGAACTTTTGTTTGGCAGTATTGTTCCTGCACATCTGATATGTGATAAAATTAAAATTTGAGCGTCTGTTTTGCATATCCATTGTTAGGTTAGAATGATGGTGGTGTATCTGATTTTGCCCAGACAGAATTAGTATTATGCCTAAGCGGGTCAAAAATAACGGTTTGAGAGCATTATAATGGATGGATTTTCGGCAAGGTTGTCCCCTATTTTGGCCCAGGAGGTTTTAATGCTTGTAATTATGGACATGTCGAAGATTATTTTGCCATTAAGATTACATGTTCAATAAGTTTTATCTGTTAACGAAAATGGAAATTAATGCTGTTTTATAAAAAAGTCAGCCAGCAGGTTAAACTTCGTTTACCTGCCAAAGTCTTATATGGGAATCTCTTGTTTTTAATGATTTTTTTTCAAGCAGCAGGGTTAAATATAGGAAGGCGGATCAATTTATTTTGGTTCGCCTTTTCTTTGTTGAATTTTGTTGATTGTTTGTGTGAAGATTGCCAGGGATAAATCCTTCGTTTTTAACTGAATTTGAAGAGGAATTTAAAAAAAAATTTCTATTGACGTAATGCTATTTTTCGGTCGATTACGTATATAAGCGTGGAAATCCCTATGTTATTCGCCCCTTTAAATGCTTATTTTGTCCACTTCGAGTAATAATTGCTTTATTACGTCTGGAGCATCAATTAGTTTTGACAAAGCCTTGAT
>DATJDF010000580.1:0-9657 GCA_035497555.1 Arachidicoccus sp.
TCTTTATATATCTTTTTAAGTACACTTTCTCCCTGGAAATAAGTACGCATCCGTAATAAAAGGCCATCGACCGTGGTGGAAATTTTCTTCATGCTTGTCTAAATTCGTTAAAGCCCGGAAACCGGCCCTTGCAGGGTTTCCAGGCACCTTATAATGGGTTGACTAAAAAGTGCTTAGGCAGTTCAATATACAATTAAAGGCGCATTTTTGCAAACGCCATCTATAGATTAACAAATTAATTATATTTTCGAAATGGCCGCTTCAAATAGCAGCCGTCCCTACCCTGCTGTCCACACCCTTGGAAAGGTAAGGTAAAATGCTCCTCCCTTTGGGAAAAAGGTGACGGTTCTAAATATTTGTTTTGGCTGGGCTCACTTGTTTCAATCTATAAGTTCCTGTAAATTATAAGGCTGCCCCTGCAAGATCTAAAAAATCAGCAGTACTGAAAACATCAAAAGCGTAAGTTGAGCTCAGCCGCCTGAATTTATAAAGTTCAATCCTTAAAGCTGGTTAAATGGACAGAGATACGGTTTTTCTTTTACGGGCCTTGTTTTTAAAGTACAAAAAGACAAGAGAACTGATGATGCCCATAACACCAGCCACAAAGACGGTAACTTTTGGTCCAAAGGCGGAGGCCATAACGCCAATGAGTAAACTGCCGATGGGGATAATTCCCTGGTAAGCCATAATAAAGTAACTGATTAAACGACCGCGCATTGCATCACTCACATGGGTCTGTAAATAGGTATTGGTCGCTGCCGTTTGAGACATCATGCCCAGGCCAGTAAGGGTCGTGAAACCCAGTGCCAGCAGTAAATTAAAACTGGTGGATAGTAGTAAGACCCCCATGGAGAAAACCATACTGGCGATCAGTACCACTCTTAGCATATTTTTATCCGGTTTTAAACCGGCAATATAAACGGTTCCCAGTAAGGCACCGATCCCAGCAGCACTTTCAAACCAGCTAAAGGTTGCCGCATCACCTTTGAAAATATCTTTTGCAAAAACAGGCAGTAAAGTACTGAAGGGTATGACGAAAAGGCTATAACCCGCCATCAGCAAAATCAGAGAAGAAAAATCAGGTGAGCCCTTGATATAAGTAAAACCTTCCTTTAAGGTCTGCCAAATATTAACTTCCTGTTTTTTCGTTGGTGGCAGATTGAGTTTCATTTTCGCCAATGAGTAAAGCACGAAAAAATAACTGATAAAATTAATAAAAAAACAGGCCGTATCCCCCAGCGTGCTCAGTAAGATACCACCAATGGCCGGCCCAAGAATCCGGGTTAGATTAGCCATAGAAGAATTAATCGCAATGGCGTTAGACAGGTCTTCCTTATTTTCCACCATATTGATCAATAAAGATTGCCGGGCAGTTGTGTCGAAAGCATTTATGATTCCCTGCATAAGACTGAGCATCAGGATAATCAGGACGCTATCCAGCTTTTTAAAGATTACGATCGTAAAAAGGCCTGCCTGAACCATTAGCAGTATTTGTGTAATCAGCAGGATTTTATACCGGTTATGCCGATCGGCATAACTGCCAGCATAAGGGGACAGTATTAAAGAAGGAATAAGGTTGGCAAACATGGTTAACCCCAGCATAAATGCTGAATGCGTCAATTGGTAAACGATCCAGCTCACAGCAACTTTCTGCATCCAGGACCCTAAAAGTGAGACCGACTGCCCACTGATAAAGTACCTGAAATTTTTAGAAGCGAGTGAACGGATGATCTGCATGAAATAATGTTCTTTTTATATGTTGATTATTGTTTAAATTTTGTATCTGCCAACTGGTTTAATAACCCAACTGCTGCTTTCAAAACAGCTTGCTGCTTTTCATCGAGCTCCGCTTCCATCACTTGTGAAAGCCACTGGTTGCGGGCAGCCCGAATTGCCATTAACTCCTCCAGCCCCGTGGGTGTCAATGACAGATAAACTTTACGTTTATCCTCCTGATCAGAACTCTTTTCAATGCATCCACGAGCAAATAATCGCTGAATGATCTGTGATACACCCTGCGCTGATATGTGGTGTGCTTCTGCCAATTCTGAAGGAAGCATCTTGTGATTACTTTCTAAAAGCGCCATTGTTGCCTGCTCGGTCGAAGAAAATGGCTGCTTGCCTGACTGTTTTCTCAACTTACGCATCAGCTTACCAATCGCATTATACAACTCGACTGCAAGGGTCATACTTGTAGGTGATTTTTCTAAAGACTGCCTTTCTTTTGGATACTTCATCTGGAAATAAAGCTAAATGTAGTTAATTAACTTTGTAAAGTTACTTTACTATATAACATTTTCCAAATGAGCCATTTCTTTTTAACAGCATATTTGTATTGACCGCCGACTTTATGCCAATAAATAACAATAGCCGGAAGTGTTGTACGTCCGGCTATTGTTATACTGAGATCCTACAAGACAAGGCTATAATAGTCAGCGCATTTTTTAATGCGGTGCTGGTCCGACAGGTTCCGTAATTTCTTTTGGGACTTTGTTTTTGAAAATAAAGGGGAAGACCAATGCCAATATCAATGCATAGGAGGCAAAGGTCAGCCAGATGCCTTTCCATTCTTTACTCCCGTCCGCTAACGTGAAAAAATGGTCAATCATTACCCCGCTGGCAAAGCTACCGAATAGGGCGCCAAAGCCATTGACCATCATCATAAATAACCCCTGGGCGGAGCCCCTGATTTTGGCGTCAGTATTTGTTTCAATAAATAATGACCCTGATATATTGAAAAAGTCAAAAGCCATTCCATAAATGATACAGGACAAAACAATCATCCATAAGCCTTCCGCAGGATTACCCAGACCCAGCAACCCGAAGCGGAGCACCCAGGCAATCATACTGATCAGCATGACATATTTTATCCCGAATTTTTTAAGGAAAAACGGTATAGCGAGAATAAAAAGTGTTTCTGAAATTTGAGAAATGGACATAATGATTGCGGGATACTTTACCGTGATGGTATCTATATACAGCGGATTTTTCGCAAAATCATGTATATAAGTATCACCATAAGCGTTGGTCAGTTGCAGGGCAGCACCCAGTAACATTGAAAATAAAAAGAAAATGGCCAACCTTTTGTTTTTAAATAGAACAAAAGCATTAAGTCCCAGGGCTGTAGCAAAGGATTTTCCCTTTGTTCCTTTACCAAGGGGCGGGCAATCCGGCAGGGTAAAAGCGTAAAGGCCTAAAAAGAAAGAAACACCGCTGGCAATCATAAACTGGCCGGCAGAGGTTTCGTTATGGGTCAGGCTCACCGCCCATAGTGCGGCGATAAAACCAATAGTACCCCAAATCCGGATGGGCGGGTAAACTTTCACGACATCGAGTCCCTGTCTTTTAAGGGCATTATAGGCCACGGTGATAGAAAGTGAAATGGTTGGCATATAAAAAATCATATTGATCAGCATCACCCAGAAAAAAAGATCAGCTGAGTCGATCTTGGGTAGCAAAAGCAGGGTACAACCAGCCAAAAGATGGAGTATCCCGTAAAGTTTCTGCGCAGGTATAAACCGGTCTACGATAATGCCCGTCAAGGCCGGCATGAAAACCGAGGCAATCCCCATGGTGGAAAAAATAGCCCCGAAATCTGTCCCCGACCAATGTTTGTGCTGAAACCAATAGGCACCAATGGTTAACAACCAGGCACCCCAAATAAAGTATTGGAGAAAATTCATTAAAATCAAACGAAGTTTCACACTCATAGCCCTGATATTAGTCATCAATAGTATGACTATTGACGATTTGTTGGTTATTAAATGGGTGCCAAACCTGACCTGTTCATTACAGAAAAAAAAGCCGCTGTCTTTATCCAGGCTCCGGTAAATAGCCTTAGCAATTTAGGCAAATAGTCCCTAGTATTTCTTTTTAAGACCGACTTTATTTGCAAAATTCCAAAACATCTCTGTGATATCCGTGGAAATCTGAAAATATAATATGGCGGGCAGGTAAAGCAACACAAAAACAAAACACCGCATAATAGTATCAATATAGAGATTATCTAATAAGGGGATTTGCCAAACTATCAGGATATCCATTCCTGCAATCAACAGAACATAAAGGGTTTTTAGAGTAAAAGGCTGCATTTTGAAAAGAAACCACAAATAAGTATATCGAAGTAAATTGTAGAAGATCAGTGCGATTCCACTACCATAGGCCGCACCGATCACACCGTAGCGTTTGATCATAAAGTAATCCAGTGCAATATTGACAAAGATAAAGATGGCACTGGAGTAAAAATCTGTTCGCCAGAATTTGGATAGAGATAAAATCTGGGCGTTCATACCCATACCCAAATCAATGATTTTAGCGATGGCGGCGACAATAAAGATGGCCTTAGCCATTTGATAATCCGGGTTAAATCGGATCAGGTTATCCATATTAGGCAGCATCAGCCCCAATATACCCAGTCCCAGAACCAATAGATTTATGGAGGATTTTTTATAAAGCTCCTCAATTTTACCCCGGTCTTTGTTTTTCCATGCCTCAGCAATAAGCGTGGTGGCGATCCCCTGCATACTGCGTTGTGGTACTTCCATTATGGTGACTAAATAAACAGGTATACTGTAAACTGCCAGGTTTTGCAGCCCATTATCGGTCAATCGAGCGATAAGGATCCCATCAACCGCACGAGGTAATATGGAAATGAGTAACCCGGAATAGTGGTAGCTGATAAATACAAGTATCTTCTTATAGAGTCGCCGGGTGGTGCTGCTGATTTTGTAATAAAGGGTAATGCCCCCATTTTGGTAGATGACAAAAATCAGGATCAGCAGTGCCGGAATATAAGAAAGAGAAAAAAGCAGGAAAAAAGTGTCCAGTGTAATCCAGTGTAACACATATAAGAAGATCAGGACCGTGGTAGTGAATCTGTAAAACAATTCTTTGACTAAAGTGGAGATAATTGTTTTCTTAATGGTCCAGCAAAACGCTTCCAGTACCATCAGACAGGTATAAGAGACCGTATAGGGTATAACAAGCCGGTAATTGGCAACAAATAAAGGCGAATTATTTCCAAATTGACGCTCTAAATAGGGTTCGAATACCAGGGCGGCGATCACAAATAAAACGGCACCGATAACATTTAACACAACCGTAAGGAAGGGCAGGTCATTTTTACCCGCCGGCAGATAATCTTTGTAAAATGGATTAAACTTGTAGAGCCCGTTTAAGGTACCCATCGTGGCCAAGGCAGAAAAAAACATAGCAAAATCACCTATAAGTCTGGTCAGGCCAAATTCTTCCTTAGAAAAAAAAGTAGGAAATAATATGATGATATTCAGAGCACCAACGGCGAACCCTAAATAGGTGAAGATCGTAGAATAAGTACTTTGTTTTCGTACAATGCCCATGGAGCTTAATTATTTTTGCCAGTCTATTGTCTTTGCTAAAACGCCAGGCACAAATATACACAATCCTTTATTGTCCCTGCGTTCGGGTTCTCTAGGATGGGTAAAATAGGGAAAAAGTCATTTATTCAGCAGGCACCTGGCTGCGCGTTCTTGAAGTGAGATAAAAAGGGGCAAGAAAAAAGGATGCTATATTCCCATACGCGCATCCCCTACTCTATTTTCTTATAATTCCATTTTCCTATTATCCTTAAGACACCGGCCGTCACCCTCGACCTTAACATGCTCCCAATTATATTCTCCTAGTTGCCGTATTCGCATAAAAACTTAATCCGCATAATTTTTAACTGTTCCCAGTTGTAATCGCTGTCTACCAATTCTTCTCTGGCAACGTCCAGTGAAGAGGTCTGACAGCTACGGAAATAATCAATCACCTCATCCTGCTCTTCATCATCGAGCATGTCGTCAATGGCATAGTCCAGGTTTAATTTGGTACCGCTGGCGACAATGGTTTCCATCTCTTCCAGTAATTCATCAAGGCGCAGGTCTTTATTCTTTGCAATCGTATCCAGCGGTATCTTTTTGTCCACATTCTGGATAATATAAATCTTGTTACTTTTTTTGTTGACGACGCTTTTCATGACAAAATCATCCGGCCGGGTTATGTCATTATCGGCAACATATTTCGCGATCATATCGACGAAGGGTTTACCATACTTCAAGGCTTTGCCTTTGCTTACGCCAGAGCATTTCTCCATTTCAGCAAGGGTGGTTGGGTATACCGTCGCCATATCGTGCAGGGAGCTTTCCAAAAAGACGACAAAAGGTGGTAATCCCTTCTTTTTCCCTTCTTTTTGGCGGAGTTCTTTCAGCATCTCAAAAAGCGTATCATCAGTGGCACCGGCCCCGTGTGCGGCACCCTCATTCTCTTCATCGTCGGCCACCGCTTCATCAAATGTATTATTGAGAACAATCTTGAAGCTGGACGGCTTCTTCATGAATTTCTCGCCCTTAGGCGTAAATTTCAATAAACCGTATTCTTCGATATCCTTTCTGATTAAATCTTCCAAGAGCATCTGGCGAATCAGGCTGTTCCAAAAATGTACATCTTTATCCTTCCCTGTTCCAAACTCCGGAAGATGCTCATGTCGGTACATGGTCACCGTCGGAGTCAGCCTGCCTTCAAGAATGTTGACCGCATATTCAATATTATAACGTTCATCCAGGGCCTTTACGACTTTGAGCACTTTGACGG
The DNA here is from genome assembly GCA_035497555.1 of Arachidicoccus sp. Taxonomy (GTDB): domain Bacteria; phylum Bacteroidota; class Bacteroidia; order Chitinophagales; family Chitinophagaceae; genus Arachidicoccus. The sequence continues at coordinate 6,610 of DATJDF010000580.1, forward strand.
TTTCTGCCTTGGCTTCGATCTTCTCTTTTGGATGCAGGCAGTTATCACACTGTCCGCAGTTTTCCTGATGCCACTCTTCCCCAAAATAATGCATTAAAACTTTCCTGCGGCAAACAGAAGTTTCAACAAAGGCGAGTGTTTCATTGATTAACTGTGCACCTACTTCACGTTCGCTGAGCGGTTTATCGCGCATCAGGTGTTCCAGTTTGGCCACATCTTTATGAGAATAATAGAGAATACATTTGCCCTCCAGCCCATCACGACCCGCACGACCGGTTTCCTGGTAATAATTTTCAATAGATTTGGGCACATTATAATGGATCACAAACCGGATATCCGGCTTGTCTATCCCCATGCCGAATGCGATGGTCGCAACGATCACCTGAACGTCCTCTTTTAAAAAGGCATCCTGGCGATTGGCCCTCAATTTTGCATCCAGACCGGCGTGATAAGCGACGGCTTTAATATTATTGGCCATCAGAATCGCGGCCAGCTCTTCTGTGGTTTTTCTGTTGAGGGTATAGATAATACCACTTTTACCCTTATTCTGGGAGATAAAACGAACAATATTTTTAATAGTCTGATCTACTTTAACCTTAGGCTGGATCTCATAATAAAGATTACTCCGATTAAAGGAAGAGATGAAAATATTCGGTTCCCTGAGTCCCAGGTTCTTAATAATATCACTTTGAACTTTGGGCGTTGCGGTTGCCGTCAGGGCAACCACCGGCAGCAAAGGATCAATCATATCCATCATTTCTCTCAGCCGGCGATACTCAGGACGGAAATCATGCCCCCATTCCGATATACAGTGCGCCTCATCAACGGCGAAAAACGAGATTTTAATGGTTCTGAAGAAGTCTATATTTTCCTGTTTGGTCAGTGTTTCAGGGGCAACATATAATAATTTTGTTTTTCCGGATGTCAGATCATCGCGCACCACTTTGATTTGTCCTTTATTCAAAGAGGAATTAAGAAAATGCGCAACATTGTCATTTTCACTGTAGCCACGTACCAGATCGACCTGATTTTTCATCAGGGCAATCAAGGGGCTGACAATAATAGCGCAACCCTCAAGCATCATAGCCGGTAATTGATAACAAAGGCTTTTCCCACCCCCGGTAGGCATGATGACAAATGTATCCTTTCCGTTTAGCAAGCTATGGATGGCGTCTTCCTGACTCCCTTTAAACTGATCGAACCCGAAACTACGCTGGAGACCGGCGGTTATATCATGTTGATGTTTTTGCTTAATAGTCCTTGTCGTTTTCGTAACCTTCTCCTTAGAAGTTTTGATGCTTTTTGCCATTTCTTAATCAAAATTGAGATATTTGAGCAGTAATCTACGAAGATTATCCCAAATTACACTGTATTATGTAATTAACTTTCACTACTCAGTGAGTGTTTTAAGGGCAACGAAGTTAACACAGAATAGGTGAATTTGTTCAATGTGAATTTATTTTAACACTGACAAACAGTTGTTTCATGGGTTATGTTGTTGACAGTGCGGTCTTCTGTCAAAGTTCCACCAATGCATATGCGTTAAATTGCATTACCAGAATTACCTTTATATCAACCAATTCCCTAATTTTGGCCCTATGGAAAAATCCATTATACAGATCGCTACTGAAGTTATCCTTGCAGAACAAGCCGCCATCGGAGGCCTGTTACCGAATATTAATACCAGTTTTGAAAAAACAATTGATTTATTATGGAAATGTAAGGGCCGAATCATCATCAGTGGAATCGGGAAGAGTGCGATCATTGCCCAAAAGATTGTCGCTACGCTCAATTCAACAGGTGCATCCGCCACTTTTTTACATGCCGCGGATGCCATTCACGGTGATTTAGGCATGGTGCGACCTGCAGATGTAGCCATCCTGATCAGTAACAGCGGAGAAAGTGCAGAAATAAAAGTACTGGCGCCATTAATCAGGCAAAACTGTACAGCACTTGTCGCTCTTGTAGGCAATAATAATTCCTTTCTGGCACGTCATAGCGACTATGTGCTATGCTCCGGGATCGAAAAAGAAGCCTGCCCCAACAACCTGGCACCGACATCGAGCACCACCGCACAATTAGTCATGGGCGACGCGATTGCTGTCTGTCTGATGGAACTCAACCGGTTTGCCCCGGCAGATTTCGCACGACTGCATCCTGGTGGAGATATTGGCAAGCGATTGCATTTAAGAGTGGCAGAGCTCTATATTCAAAATGGCAAACCGGCGGTTCAATCAGGTACAGACCTCAAATCCGTTATTCTTGAAATTTCCAAAGGACGGATGGGTGCCACTGCCGTTACTGATGACCAGGGTCTGGTAACAGGCATCATTACAGATGGTGACGTACGAAGAATGCTGGAAAGAACAGACCGGCTCACCGGGATTGTAGCTGCCGATATTTTATCTGCAGATCCTAAAACCATTACACCCGATATGCTTGCCATAAATGCGATGGAAATCATCAAGAAAAATGATGTTGGCCAGTTGATTGTGAGAGATGATCACCATCATTTTCTGGGCTTTCTGCACCTGCATGATTTAATTCGGGAAGGTATTTACTAGCGGCTGACACCTAAAAATAAAATCGAAAGATCCTTATAGTTATGGAATATAGGTTTTATTGCCAGGATCGGCTGCTTTGATCAATCGTTTGCATGAAATAAACTCACCTCAAGCCCCCGTTTTTGGCTGGAAAATAATTAAGTTAGCATTTCTAAAGTCAAATACACATAATGCAACAATCCGCTCCGTCCGCATCGTCCAGACAGTACTTGGTGCCAACCCTGATTATTGGGGTGCTATTTTTCGTATTCGGGTTTATCACCTGGGTGAACAGTACGCTAATCCCCTATTTGCAAACTGCGTGTGAGCTGACCCCGGGCCAGGCTGTACTGGTAACCTTTGCCTCCTATATTGCCTATGCAGTTATGGCCTTCCCATCCGCCTGGATATTAAAGCTGACCGGATTCAAAAAAGGAATGATGCTTGGCCTGGCTATTATGGCCCTTGGCGCCTTACTGTTTATTCCCGCTGCCGGCTCCAGGAC
>DATJDF010000581.1:0-14898 GCA_035497555.1 Arachidicoccus sp.
TTTTACGATTTAAGAAACACAACAATACACCATGCAGACAATTAAAGGACCCGGAATATTCTTAGCACAGTTTATCGGTGATCAGCCGCCCTTCGACGGGCTGGATGCCATCTGTGGCTGGGCGGCCTCTCTTGGCTACAAGGCGATCCAACTCCCGACAACAGATGACCGGTTTATTGACCTGCATAAGGCTGCAGAAAGCAAGACCTATGCAGACGAAATTAGTGGCAGGGTAAAAGCCCATGGACTGGAGATCTCAGAATTATCTACTCATCTTCAAGGCCAGCTAGTAGCTGTACACCCCGTCTATAACGACTTGTTTGATGGATTTGCACCCGCTGCCTACCGGAAAAATCCGGCTGCCAGAACTGAGTGGGCCGTTCAGCAACTAAAAGACGCCGCCAAGGCATCGGCCAACCTGGGGCTCAATGCCCACGCAACCTTTAGCGGAGCGCTTTTATGGCCACTGGTTTATCCCTGGCCACAAAGACCTGCCGGCATTGTAGAAGAAGGATTCACAGAGCTGGCTAAACGTTGGTTACCTATTTTAAATAGTTTTGACGAGGCAGGGGTGGACCTTTGCTACGAAACCCATCCCGGTGAAGACCTGCACGATGGTATAACCTATGAAATGTTTTTGGAAAAAGTAAACAATCATTCCAGAGCCTGCTTGTTATATGATCCTTCCCATTTTGTGATACAGGGTTTAAAATATCTGGACTTTATTGACATTTATAAGGAACGGATTAAAATGTTCCATGTTAAAGATGCAGAATTTAATCCCACAGGTAAACAGGGGGTATATGGCGGTTATCAGAATTGGGTCGACCGCGCCGGCCGGTTCCGTTCCTTAGGAGATGGCCAGGTGGATTTCAAAAGTATCTTCAGTAAACTTGCACAGTATGATTTTAAAGGCTGGGCAGTGCTTGAATGGGAATGTGCCATCAAGGATTCACAGACAGGTGCTGCTGAGGGTGCCGTCTTTATCCGGGATCATATCATTAAAGTAACGGACAAAGTTTTTGATGACTTCGCCTCTTCTGGCACGGATGCCAGCTTCAACCAGCAATTTCTTGGGTTAAAAAAATAAATATCCTTTCATCCTAAACTTGATTTTCTATTATGAACAAAAAGGACAACAATAACATCAAAAAACAAAACGCGGATTCTCGCCGCAGTTTTATTAAAAACAGTGCGCTCGTTGCGACGGGCCTCTGGATTGTCCCCAGAAATGTACTGGGTGGCAAAGGCTATATTGCCCCCAGCGACAAATTACGGGTAGCCGGTGTTGGTGCCGGTGGTAAAGGGCAATCTGATATCGCCAATTTTGCCAAAAGCGGTGAAGCCGACATTGCATTTCTTTGCGATGTTGATGACCGCCGGGCGGCAACCAGTGTCAAGAATTTCCCTAAAGCCAAATATTACAAGGACTGGCGTGAACTCTTTGACAAAGAATCCAAAAACTTTGATGCCGTCTCGGTATCTACCCCGGATCACAACCATGCCATCATTGCTTTAGGTGCGATGCAAAGAGGTAAGCATGTCTATGTACAAAAACCCCTAACCCACGACATTCATGAAGCGCGTGTACTTACCGCAGCCGCCAAGAAATACAAAGTTGTTACCCAGATGGGTAATCAGGGAGGCTCCAATGACGGGACTCGTCTGTTAAGCGAATGGTACGATGCCGGCTTGATTGGCGATGTACATACGGTTTATGTATGGACCGACCGTCCTGTATGGCCACAGGGCATCCAGTGGCCTGCTAAGCCCGCTGAAGTGCCTAAAGAGCTGGACTGGGACCTTTGGTTAGGAACGGCCCCACAAACTGAATATATCGACAAACTGGTTCCATTTAACTGGAGAGGCTGGTGGGATTACGGTACCGGTGCATTGGGCGATATGGGTTGTCACCTGGTAGAAGCAGCGTTTCGTACACTGAATCTCAAATACGCGACAGAAGTACAGGCAAGTGTTGGATCTGTCTACGTTGATGAATTCAAACGCGGCTATTTCCCAAAAAGCTGCCCTCCGTCCAGCCATGTGACACTCAAATTCCCTAAAACCGATAAGACCAAGGGCGATATCGAACTACATTGGATGGATGGTGGTATTCAGCCCACCCGTCCGGAAGAGCTCGGCGCTACTGAACCATTCGGCGACGGCGGTAATGGAACTCTTTTTATCGGCACCAAAGGTAAAATGCTGGCAGACACTTATAGTGAAAATGCCCGCCTGCTGCCTTTAAGTCGCGATGAAGAGGTAAAGAAAATGAATATTCCTCAAAAATATAGCCGTGTTCCAGGTGGCGCAGATGGCCACTACAAACAATGGGTAGAGGCCGCAATAGCCGGTTATGGCAAAAAAGAAGTCAGCTCACCATTTGAAACCGCGGGACCGCTTACAGAAGCGCTACTCATGGCGAACCTCGCGATCCGAGGTGCCGATGTACAGCGTATCAAAGATGGCAAAACCACCTATCCGGGCCGTTATGTTAAGTTACTCTGGGACAACGACGCGATGCGCATCACGAACTTCGACGAAGTGAATGCTTTCGTTAAGCGCGAATACAGAGCAGGCTGGAAACTGGGTGAATAAATAAAAATAAAGCCTCAAAAGCAACAAGTGGCTTTTGAGGCTTTTCTTTTTTAAAGTTTGCTTTTAAAAATATCAAATATGAAAAAAATTATTCTTGGTCTGGCAGCAGTAACGATGTTAATCGGAAGTTGTAAGAACGCAAATCAGGAGGCTAAAACGGATGCTACCGAGGTGACGACTGATAGCAGTTGGACCCCTTTATTTAATGGAAAGACCACCGATGGCTGGCACACTTACGGTTCAGACGCAGTGGGTGCTGCCTGGAGCGTAGAAGACGGCGCCCTCCATTTAGATCCCAAAAAAATGGAAGGTCGCGGAGATTTAGTCACCCAGAAGGCTTACAGTAATTTTGATTTAAAACTGGACTGGAAAGTAGCCCCAGGCAGTAATAGCGGTATAATCTTCCTGGTCCAGGAAGACACGGCCAAATTCTCGCAAACCTACAGCTCGGGACCGGAAATGCAGGTACTCGATAACGAAGGCCATCCGGATGGAAAGATTACCAAGCACCGCGCCGGCGATCTATATGATCTGATTAAAAGCAGTTCAGAACCAGTGAAACCTGTCGGAGAGTGGAATACCGCTGAAATAACGGTTAACCACGACAGTCTGACCTTTAAGTTAAACGGCGTCCAGATTGTAGCCACAACGTTATGGGATGCCCATTGGAAGGATCTGATTGCCCACAGTAAATTTGCTGATTATCCCGGTTTTGGTACATTTAAATCCGGAAAAATTGCCCTCCAGGACCATGGAAATGAAGTTTGGTACAAAAACATAGAGATAAAAGAACTCTAATCCTTTATAATATCGGCAAATAACAATAATTTAGCAGGGGGCTTTCTCGCCCCCTGCTTATTCTTTGGTAAAAAATAAATTACATGAAATCATCGATCCGGGTCAAACTCTCAGTTATGATGTTCTTAGAGTTCTTTATTTGGGGTGGCTGGTTTGTCACCTTGGGAACCTACCTGAGTGCAAACTTACAGGCTTCCGGTACGCAGAGTGCCGCGGCTTTCTCCACTCAATGTTTTGGTGCGATTATCGCCCCCTTTATTATTGGTCTGATTGCCGACAGGTACTTCAACGCCGAAAAAATTCTGGGTATTTTACATATAGTGGGAGCTATATTGATGTACCAGATGTTTATCTCTACCGACTTTGCCGGATTCTATCCTTATGTCTTTGGATATATGATCCTGTATATGCCTACTCTGGCACTCGTGAATTCTGTTTCTTTTAATCAGATGAGCAACCCCGAAAAAGACTTTGGTAATATCCGGGTCTGGGGCACGATCGGCTGGATCGTAGCCGGCCTGCTGATCAGCTACGCTTTCCATTGGGATACAGAAGCCAATCTGCAGCAGGGTTTGTTGAAAAACACCTTCCTGATGACGGCAATTGCCTCTCTTGTTTTGGGGCTCTATAGCTTTGGCCTTCCCAAAACACCGCCCAAAGCCGTACGGGGCGAAAAGGTAAAACTCAGTGAAGTACTTGGTCTGGATGCCCTAAAGCTCTTAAAAGATAAAAATTACCTGATCTTCTTTATCTCTTCCATCCTGATCTGTGTGCCGCTAGCTTTTTATTATCAGAATGCCAATCCTTTTCTCTCCGATATCGGACTTGCTAATCCAACAGGTAAAATGACTTTCGGGCAGATGTCCGAAGTGCTGTTTATGCTCTTACTGCCCGTATTCTTTACCCGGTTCGGCCTTAAAAAGACCCTGGCATTGGCAATGGCAGCCTGGGTGATACGGTATTTGCTTTTTGCCTATGGTAATGCAGGAGATCTATCTTATATGCTGATTATCGGTATTGCACTGCACGGTGCCTGCTATGATTTCTTCTTTGTTGCCGGCCAGATATATACAGATGCTAAAGCCGGCCCAAAATACAAAAGCGCCGCCCAGGGCCTCATTACATTGGCCACCTATGGTGTGGGAATGCTGGTGGGTTTCTGGTTGGCAGGTGGCATTACAGATGCCTATAAGACGGCGGCTGGAACCGAAGACTGGAAACAAATCTGGACCTTCCCGGCCATTATTGCGCTGGCTGTCTTAATTTTATTTATGATATTCTTTAAACAGGAAAAGAAATTGGTTCCTGAGCAGACGCAGGTCCCGGCATAATCTTGGATCGTATCTACAATTTTTAATTCTTTCATTTTAATCTCTAATCTTATGCAAGACAGAAGAACCGCCTTAAAAAATATTGTAACAAGTACCGCCGCCCTGGGGGCTGCCACCCTGATCCCAGGTTGGGCGAACAGTTCTTCCGTAAATCCTTTACTGGAAATGGAAAAGAAAACTACGACCGGAAAATTAAAAGGCAATATTCATCATTCTGTGTGTGCCTGGTGTTATTCTGGCATCAGCCTGGATGAACTTTGCCAGTTTGCAAAAAAAATCGGCATCACCGGCATTGACCTCATGGGCCCAAAAGAGTGGCCAACGCTCAAAAAATATGGACTTGATTCTCCAATGTGTAATGGCGCAGAAATCAACCTGACCGATGGGTTCAATGACCCTAAATTTCACGCGACGCTTATTGAAAGCTATAAAGCCATGATCCCGAAAGTGGCCGCAGCAGGCTATAAAAACCTGATCTGCTTCAGTGGCAGTCGTCGAGGCAAGGATGACGAAACAGGTTGGAACAACTGTGTGACCGGCTTAAAACAACTCATACCACTGGCGGAAAAGCACGGGGTTGTTTTAGTCATGGAGCTTTTGAACTCAAAAATCAACCACAAAGATTACCAGTGCGACAAAACCAGCTGGGGCGTGGAACTGTGTAAAAGATTGGGCTCAGAAAATTTCAAACTCTTATATGACATCTATCATATGCAGATAGATGAAGGCGACGTTATTCGCACTTTGACGGATAACCATACTTATATTGCGCATTATCATACGGGCGGTGTTCCGGGCCGAAATGAAATCGATGACACCCAGGAGCTTTTTTACCCAGCCATTATGCGGGCCATTGTGGCAACAGGATATAAAGGCTATGTTGCGCAGGAGTTCGTGCCTAAAAACCCGGATAAGCTGGCGTCGCTGGAAAAGGCGATTCAGATCTGTGATGTATAACCACCCCCTCCCGGCATCGGCCTTAAACGGGTGGAATGCTGCGGCCGGTTTTTTTGCTCCTATAAAATTAAACAAATGACAACAAGAAGAGATTTTTTAAAAAGCGCCGGTATTGTCACAGCCGGTGCCTGGCTAATGCCTAACCTTGCCTGTAAGCCAAAAAATACGCCTATAGGTATCCAGCTTTACACGGTTCGTGAGATCATTGAGAAGGATCCGGCGAGTGTCCTGGCACTAATTGCCAAAGCGGGTTATCTTACTGTTGAGCCCTACGGTTTTTCCAAAGAAAATCAATACTGGGGCACTTCTACAAAAGATCTGAAAAAAATCCTGGATGATAACGGCTTGAAAGCCCCCAGCGGACATTATGGGATAAACAGTTATTTTCAAAATGGTGACACCAAAGATTTATATGCCTGTATCGAGGCTTGTCACACCCTGAAAAGTGAATATCTGACGATCCCAAGCCTGGATGACAACGCCAAAAAGGATCCTGAGACTTGCAAGAAAACAGCCCAGACCATGACTAAGGTCGGCGAGATCTGCAAAAAAGAAGGACTGAAGCTGGCCTATCATAACCACAATACAGAATTTAAACCCTTCGGAGACACTTACGGCTATGAAATCTTCCTGAAAGAATCTGATCCTGCACTCGTCCATTTTGAGATGGATCTTTATTGGTTGGTTCGGGCGGGCAAAAAGCCGGATGACCTTTTCAAAGAATTCCCGGGCCGCTTCCCCATGTGGCATGTAAAAGATATGGACAAGCAGCGTCCGGACGATAATACAGAGATTGGCAATGGCAGTATTAATTTTGTGGATATTTTCGCCCATTCCAAAGACTCAGGCATGAAGCATTTCTTCCTGGAGCAGGAAAACAATTATGTCCCCGATATTAACGGCTCCATAAAGACCAGTTTCACTTACATGAAAAACACACTTGTACCGCAGCTGCGTTAAGGCAGCTTACAGGTATACAAAATACAAGGCCGGCCTCAGTGATCTATTGATTATTGGGGCCGGCATTGTATTTTTGTATCCATATCATGGAAAATCAAATAGAATGGGAAGTCGCCGGGATGAGTTGCACCAATTGCGCCATGACCGTCGAAAAGCAGTTGAAAGCCAGTGACCTGGAAGCGATAGAAGTGGACTTTATGGCTGGGGCTGTGCGTTTTTCCAATCCAAATAAAAAGGACTTACAAGGTGTTGAAAAAGCCATCAACCAACTAGGGTACAAAGTGTTACATGCTGACGCCCCAGGTCAGGCCCGGAAAGCTTCATTCTGGAAGACACTGCTCAGTACGCCACTGCGCAGGTTCATCTTCTGTCTGGTCTTTACACTGCCGCTTTGGCTGCACATGATCGTCCACCTTCCAATATTAAGTAAAGCCTGGTTTCAGCTGCTGCTTTCTCTGCCTGTCCTTTTTACAGGGCTCTATTATTTTGGACGCAGCGGCTGGCATAGCCTGAAAAAAGGGATCCCGAATATGAATGTACTGGTTACCCTTGGTTCCTTATCAGCCTTCATTTACAGCCTATACGGTACGCTTACGGGTCGGCCGGAAAATTACCTTTTCTATGAAACCAGTGCCACGATATTCACGCTGGTTTTTATGGGAGGCTGGCTGGAAAGCCGTACCGTCGCCCAAACCCAGTCTGCCATTAAAAGCCTGGTTGTTGACCAGAAAATAATGGCTAACATGCTGACTTACGGGGCAGATCAGGAAGCCATAATATTCCAGGTCGACAGTGAAAATCTAAAGGTAGGCGATCTGCTTCTAATCAAATCCGGAGAGACGGTTCCAAAGGATTGCAAAATACTTTCCGGTACGGCCGCTATCGATGAATCGATCCTCACAGGGGAGAGTCTGCCTGTCAATAAAACAACCGGAGAACTGCTGGTCGGTGGCAGTACCGTCATCCATGGCAATTTAAAGGTATATGTAACTGCAGTCGGCAAAGACACTGTGCTGCAGCATATGTTGCAGCTGGTACAAAAAGCACAACAGGAAAAGCCGCCCATGCAACTTTTGGCGGATCGCATCAGTGCAGTATTTGTACCGGTAGTGCTCGGCCTTGCCCTACTGGGATTTCTGATAAATTATTTTTTTGCCGGACAGTTATTTACAGAAAGCCTGATGCGGGCGGTCGCCGTACTGGTCATTGCCTGTCCTTGTGCGATGGGCCTGGCTACACCAGCCGGGATCGCCGTCGGACTCGGCAGAGCGGCAAAAAAGGGCATTCTATTTAAAAATGCCCGGGCATTGGAAGACTTCAAAAATATACGCCGTATTGTTTTCGATAAAACCGGAACGCTTACTACAGGTGCCTTCCAGCTAGGTGCTTTTGAATATGATCCTGAATTGGGGGAGGCAGCATTCAAAGCGCTCATATTCGCGCTGGAAAAATATTCCAACCATCCACTCGCCAAAACCATTGTCCAGCATTGGAAACCAGGACTCAATACCGGTACAGCTTCGGGGGATCAGGTAAAAATACCCCGCTTTGCCCAGGTGGAAGAAATTAAGGCCGTGGGTATGAAAGGCACCTTACAGGACGGGCAGCATATTTGGGCCGTTTCTGGAGCAAAAGCGGCCGAACTAACAGGCAGTACTTCACTGGATGATCGTCATCATCTCTATTTGGTAAAAGAACATCAGCTATTAGGCCGGGTGGATTTTAAAGATACCATCCGGCCGGAAGCACCGGAAATCATCCGCACTTTGCAGGCAGGAGGTTTTCAGGTCAGCATGCTCAGTGGGGACAGTCAGAGCAACTGCGAAGCAGTGGCCGGCGAATTGGGTATTACTGAATTCTATGCTAAGCGTACACCAGATGAGAAACAGGAAATAATAAATGTCATGCGTTCAAAGGAACCAGTCATGATGGTTGGAGACGGTATTAACGATAGCCCGGCCCTGGCGGCAGCAACTGTCGGAGTCTCTTTAAGTAGCGCCACCCAGATTGCGATGCAGACAGCCGATGTTTTGTTGATTCAACAAGGGTTAACACATTTACCACTTGCACTGGGCCTTGGAAGGCATACCTATCTCACCATCAAACAAAACCTGTTTTGGGCTTTTGCATATAATGTGATCGCCATACCTATTGCTGGCGCAGGACTGCTTAGTCCTTCATTCGCCGCACTGGCCATGGGTTTAAGTGATGTGGTGCTTGGATTTAATTCCATCCGGCTTCGCTGGAAAAATGTGGCACTGCATTCATAAACTTACATCAATTCCCCGTTTACTTTACAAACTGTGTCCTATTTCCAAAAATGGATAGTGCAAACGATTGTGTTTGCATTTCCGGTTTTTAAGGCAAAACATTCCTTATTTTTAAAGGTCTCTAGTTTATCAAGCACCAAAAACAGAACATTAAAGATGAAAAAAATTTTCTTAGCCGTACTGGCGGGGATGACCTTGTGGGGAAGTACAGCAGAGGCCCAGTCTTCTAAAAAGCAGACACCTGAACATCAATTTGAGATTAGTGGTGGCAACTTTATGTATGATGGCAAACCTATACAGATACATTCGGGAGAAATGCATTTTGCAAGGGTCCCGCACCAGTATTGGCGCCAAAGACTACAGATGATGAAAGCCATGGGACTCAATACGGTCGCCACCTATGTTTTCTGGAATTATCAGCAAACCGCACCTGGCGTCTGGAATTTCAAGGGAGATCATGACCTCGCAGCATTTGTACGCACCGCCGGACAGGAAGGAATGATGGTCATTCTTCGTCCAGGTCCTTATGCCTGTGCAGAATGGGAGTTTGGTGGTTTCCCCTGGTGGTTGCAGAAAACGCCCGGCTTAATTGTCCGAACAAATAATCAGCCGTTTTTAGATTCCTGTAAAGGGTACTTTGAACAACTGGCCGGGCAGGTACGGGACCTGCAGATTACCAAAGGCGGCCCAATTATCATGGTACAGGCTGAAAATGAATTTGGCTCTTATGTAGCCCAGCGTAAAGACATTCCCCTGGAGCAACATAAAGCGTATTCAGCGGCTATACGGGGAATACTGAGGTCGGTAGGTTTTGATGTACCACTGTTTACTTCAGACGGCAGCTGGCTTTTCAAAGGTGGCACCATTGAAGGGGCTTTACCTACTGCAAACGGAGAAAGCAATATTGAGAACCTGAAAAAGGTCGTCAATGAATACAATGGCGGAAAAGGTCCGTATATGGTCGCTGAATTCTATCCTGGCTGGCTGGATCATTGGGCAGAGCCTTTTCCCAAAGTATCCACAGCGTCCATTGTCAAGCAAACGGAGAAATACCTGCAAGACAGTATTTCCTTTAACTATTACATGGTATATGGCGGTACAAATTTTGGGTTTACCAGTGGTGCCAATTACGATAATGAACACGATATACAGCCCGATCTCACTTCCTACGATTACGATGCGCCCATTAGTGAAGCTGGCTGGGCAACGCCAAAATATAAAGCCATCCGGGAGCTGATGAAAAAGTACGTAACCTATCCGGTGCCGGCCATCCCGAGTCCAATACCTGTCATTGAAATACCCGAAGTCTCGCTCACCAAATCCGTGGATCTGTTTGACATCACTGCAAAAATGACTCCGGTGGAAAACGATACACCAATGACATTTGAGGATCTGGATCAGGGTTACGGATACGTATTGTATAATAAGAAATTTGTACAACCCATTAGTGGCAAATTACGTATCCCGGGACTAAGAGATTATGCACTGGTGTATGTAAATGGTAAGAAGGTAGGAGAGTTGAACCGGTATTTTAAAAATTATGAAATGGATATCGACATTCCGTTTAATGCAACCCTCAGCATCTTCGTTGAGAATATGGGCCGGATCAACTACGGAGCAGAAATCGTCCATAATTTAAAAGGCATTATCAGCCCGGTTACCATTAATGATTTAGAAATTACCGGCAACTGGAAGATGTATAAATTACCGATGGCAACTCAGCCGGACCTGGCTTCATTTTCTAAAGGCAATACAGCAGGACAACCGGTCATTTACAAAGGCAGTTTCCAGCTAAATCAAACCGGGGATACCTTTCTTGATATGCGTACATGGGGAAAGGGTATTGTTTTTGTCAATGGTCATAATCTCGGCCGCTACTGGAAGGTCGGGCCCCAGCAAACACTTTACCTTCCTGGATGCTGGCTAAACAAGGGCAATAATACCATTGAAATTTTTGAGCAACAAAATGACCGTTTGCAAAAAAGTATCCATAGCATAAAAACGCCCATCCTGGAAGAATTACATCTCCCGGAAAAACCAGCCGCCTAAGCGCATTATTTATAGAAAAACCGGTATGCTCAGAAGTTCATACCGGTTTTTTTGTTTTCTGATTTACAATACAATACGCTAAAATCTTCCCGGAACCCCGCAACTAATGCCCCCGTTACTTTTCCCTCTGGAAAAATTGATTAAATTTACATGTGCCTCTTAAGTTCATTAGACGACTTACGCGCAGTATTCTGCTGATTCCAACCATACTGGTAGCTTTACTGTTTGTTTTAAGTTGTCTTGCCTCGGAGCTTAATCCTGAGCGGTGGTGGTTTGTAGGCGCCCTGAGTCTGTTACTTCCTTATCTCATTATCATCCTGATTTTTGCATTTATTTTCTGGATGATTACCAAACCCAAGGCCGCTTTAATCCCCTTACTTGCACTTATGATCGGCTGGCGGCAAATCAAAGTGGTCTTCTCCTATCACATATTCAGCAGTTTTCATACAGAGAATAAGGCACCGGACGGGATCCGTCTGGTGAGTTGGAATGTAGCCAGTATGTACGGAATCAGTCAGAAACAAAGTAAGAAAAAATATGACCGCAAGGAAATTGCAGCGACTATAAAAGGGCTGGCACCGGATATTATATGCCTGCAGGAATTCAACCACAGCGAAACCCAGGGAGAAAATGCCAATAATATCGGCCTTTTCTCCGATACCTACCCCTATCACTATTTTTCTAAAGATATTAATAAGAAAAACGGATTTTATCAGGCCGGAAGCATCATTTTTTCCAAATACCCGATTATTCATGCGCAGAAAGTAAAATATCCCAAAGGGATCTCTGAGAGTTTTATTTTCGCGGATATACTGCGTGGTATGGATACGATCCGGATATTTAATGTGCATTTGCAATCATATAAATTCTCCTCTCAGGATTATGAAGATATCGCACAGATCAAGCGACAATCGGATTCTACCTTAACAGCCTCCTATAGCATCCTAAAAAAGATGCAACTGGCCTATTCCCGGCGCGCCATTCAGGCGGGTATTATCCGTCGTTACGCAGATTCAACGACCATACCCAGCATTATCTGCGGTGACTTTAATGATGTGCCGGCCTCTTATGCCTATTTCAAATTACGGGGCCGTCACCGGCTCGATGCCTTTTTGAATAAAAGCTGGGGCATCGGTCGCACCTTTTATTCTCTGGCACCCACCCTGCGTATAGATTATATTATGCCGGATGAGCGCTTTGACATCGATCAGTTTGACCTGATTGATGAAAATTTAAGTGACCACCTTCTACTGGTAACTGATCTACATCTACATCCGGCCCCCCTGCCCGCTCCGGTACGGGTACCTTAAGGCAATGCATATTTTTATCTGCTCATAGGCGGCCCAAAAATTAGATTATATTTAATCATTATATAGATCCATCCGCTTGCCAAAATGGTCAAATAATAAAAAACACAATTCCGGGGGGCGAGTTGCCATTTTTCTCTGCAATTAAATTTACCTTCGTGGCAACGCTGATACTGTGGTCAGTCAGCAGGATTAAAACAAATACTCAATGGAATTAAGTGTATACAATTCGCTCACACGCAAAAAAGAAGTGTTTAAACCCATTACGCCCGGATATGTAGGGATGTATGTCTGCGGGCCCACTGTCAGTGGAGAATCACACCTGGGTCATGCAAGGCCGTATATCACTTTTGATGTGGTCAATAGGTATTTACAATACTTGGGCTATAAAGTACGGTATGTGCGTAATATTACAGATGCAGGACATTTTGAAGAAGAAGGCCGTCAGGCAGAGGACAAAATTTCCTCAAAGGCATTTTTGGAGAAATTAGCACCTATGGAACTGGTCAAAAAATACACAGATCTTTTTCACTGGGGCATGAAGGAGTTTAACACCCTGTCCCCCAGCATTGAACCCACGGCTACCGGACATATTGTAGAGCAAATAGAAATGATCAAAAAGATCATTGCTGACGGCTACGCCTATGAAGTCAACGGATCTGTTTATTTTGATGTTGAAAAATACAATGAACACTTTTCCAAAGAAAACCTCCCATACGGCATCCTGAGCGGTCGCGTATTAGAAGACATGCTGGAAAGTACCCGTGATTTAGATAATCAGGAAGAAAAAAGAAATAAGGCAGATTTTGCCTTATGGAAAAACGCCCCACCGCAACATATTATGCGTTGGCAAAGTCCCTGGGGGGAAGGCTTCCCGGGATGGCACATTGAGTGCTCGGCCATGAGCAGTAAATATTTAGGAGCAGAATTTGATATTCACGGTGGCGGTATGGACTTACAGTTCCCCCATCATGAATGTGAAATCGCCCAGAGTGTTGTCTGCAATCATAAAATCCCTGCCCGTTACTGGCTACATAATAATATGATTACCATTAATGGCCGTAAAATGGGTAAAAGCTATAATAATATCATCAAATTCACGGAACTGTTCAGTGGCAATCATCCTATGCTGGAACAGGCCTATCACCCAATGGTGATCCGGTTTTTCATTTTACAGACCCATTACCGCTCAACCCTGGATTTTGGAAATGAAGCCTTGAAAGCCGCTGAAAAAGGATTACGCCGACTGATGGAGGCTTTTGAAACTTTACAGCGCTTTAACTTTGACAGTCCGCAGCTGCCGGCAGACCCGGCAGTGGATGAAAAAATTGTCCATCTCATCACGGAGCTTGATGACTTTATGAATGACGATTTTGGCACCGCCAAAGTCCTGGCCAATTTATTTGAAATCGTACCCGTCATTAATGGAATCAAAGACGGCCACCTGGGCCAAGATGCTTTAAGCAGCAGCACAATGGCACTGCTTAAAGATAAAATGAAAATCTATGTAGAAGATATTTTTGGATTAAAGAATATCTCCGAAAATGCCGGGGAGCAGTTACACGGGGCAATACAATTACTCATTGATATGCGTAAGGAAGCCAAACTGAAAAAAGACTTTGTTACCAGTGACAAAATCCGTAATGAACTGGCAGCGCTGGGCATCCTCTTGAAAGATGAAAAAGGCGGCAGCGTCAGTTATCAGTTTGAGTAGGGGTTGGTTCCAACAAAGCCGAATCCATTATGATAACCGAACCACATAGCGTTTTAATGCACTAACAACAGCGGCCGTCTCTATAAAGAGACGGCCGCTGTTGTTATCTTTAATGCCTATTGTCTGGTCAAATATTAGGTCTTTAGAAGAATTTGGATCTGTTATCTTCGATTTCTGCAGATTCCTGCAAGGCACTCAACATCCTGTTTTGTATCTGCTGGAACCAGGTTTGTTTGATCCTGGCCCTTACAGCCTCAGGGCCGTCCATTGAAGTCTTTGCTGATACATTTAGTGACTTGATGGCAAAAACGCCGCTATTGCCTGCAAAGGGCACGCTAGCCTTATTGAGTAAGCTTTTATTGAAGGCAGCGCCAACTAATTTAGGTTCATTACCGATGCCGGCTACAAAGGAAGCTTCAAAACCGAGACTGTCTGCTACCTGTACCTGTACGCCAGCGGACTGTGCATAACTTTCAAGTGTATTTCCTTTGAATTTGCTGTCGATAATAATTTTTGCCTTCTTTTTATTTTTCAGCATGGCTTCCAGAAATGGACGAACCGTCGCTGCTGTAGGAAGACCCGGTTTAGCAATATTGGTAATGGAGGCGACTACAAAATTATTTTCAATTTCTAAGGGTTGAGATACTTCACCCACTTTATGGCTATATACCCATTTTACTAAGTCGCGGCTTTCCCCTAAATTACCCACCTGGTAATCATTTTCTTTGAGCCCTTGAATAGGCTGTAAATTCAGCTGCTGTTTTTTTGCATTGGCCTGCATGGCGGAAAAGCTCTGATTGGAGGCCACAAAAGTTGCAGCAACATTATTGACGGAATCAATTGTCTGCTGACTTGGATCAATTGGACGGCCGATATAAGCAATTTTATACCCTTCTGTTGATCCCTTTTGATCC
>DATJDF010000582.1:0-2881 GCA_035497555.1 Arachidicoccus sp.
TTGGCTAGTTCTTCCAATTGCTTTTTCGCCGCGCTTTTCTGTGGTGCATCCGCGTTGACAATTCGCTTGAAAAGCCGCTTAGCCCGGCCTGTCTTACCCAGATACTTATTACAAAGGGCGGAATAATAAACAGCATCCCAATGGCTTGGGTGGTCTTTATCCGATTCTGCAGCTTTAAGATAAAGTAAAGCGCTGGCATATTTCTTTTGCTTAAACAGCCTTACTCCTGTTTGAAAATCCGAGCCTTCACCAGATGGGATGGATTCCTCTTGTTGTTTGGATGCAGCAGACCCGGATTTGAGCGATTTGGTATCTGCTGTTGGTTCTTTGGCGGCTTCAGGTTGCTTCAATTCCTGTTTTGCATGCATGGCTAGGGATTGGTCTTCCGAATCATTGGCAATACTTTTAGCCGCCATTAATAAAATACCAGAATCCTTTTTTGCAAGCGCTTTTCCTTCATGCGTAGTAATGCCCTTACCGTTTAATATCGAAGAATCCTGCTTAAGAGCAAAGGATACAGATAAAGAGTCTTGTTTCTTCAGATTTCCATTTTTCGCGGTCGCAATTGCTATTCGATGGGTCGCTGAGTCTTGTCTTTTTGTTTGAACAGAATCTAATAAGGAACTTATCTGACGGCCTCCGTTTATGTCGGGCAATTCGGGAACAGTGGTTTTATTTTTTAATTCGAATTGCCAGATCAATGCAGAACCCAATAATAGCAATGCGGCAATACCAACACCGCCAACCCAGGAGTAATTGCGAGGTTTGGGAATCTTTTGGGAGGCATATGAGGATGTCCGGTCGGCTACATTTATTTTTACCTCTGTCTTCTTAGATGCTGTGTCAGAAATTGTTACTATCTTTTTCTCGGGGGCTATAGAATGTGGTAGGTCCGGAATAGCTATTTGGTCAATTACGGAGTTTAACTGCTCAATGGCCTGCAAGCCTTCTAAAGCATCGTTACATAAGCTGCATTCACTGAGGTGAAGCTCTATTACGCGAAGCTCTTCCGGATATAAATTGCCCTTCAGATAACCAATCATCTGTCCTTTCCGAAGACAAGCGCTGTTGTCCAAAATCTGCAATAATTTTTCGTCCGTATTCATGAGTTAATGATGCAGGGTCATTTTTTGTTGAAGACAAATTTTTAGATTTCGTCGTCCATTCTGGATATAACTTTTTACTTCCTTATTTGAAAACCCGGTAATCAAAGCTGTCTCCTGATAACTTTTCTCCTCCAGATAAAAGTTAATAATGCAAGACTGCTGTTCCTGATTTAATCTCCTCAAACACAAGTTAAGATGGGTTAACAATTCTTCTTCTTTTAATTTAAGATGCAAATTATCCTCCCATTCCATACTATCGAGATCAAAACCTTCATCCATTTTAGCATGAGGATCCTTTTTTCTTAATTCCATCAGGCAATGATTTTTCGATACTTCATAAATCCAGGAATTGAATTTTCGGATTTGATAAAGATGTGCATCATTCCACAATTTTAAGAAAACAAGCTGAACAGCATCCTGGGCCAATGCTTCTGATGATAAATATTTCATTCCTACACCAAATACCAAATGTTTATATCTTTGGAATAAGATAGAAAAGGCATCCTGATCGCGTTTTAAGGCAATCCGATGCACCAGGTCTTCGTCAGATAGATTTCTAAGTTGAGTTAACAAAACGATAAGATGATTGTGGGTATTCGCTAAATTTAATGATAAACAATTATTGTGCCATTAACTAACAAATTATCAGATCGCTAAATTCCGTGTTGTCTTCGATGGCAGGATTTATATTTAAAAGTAGCAATTTAAATTGTTATAAATGCAGCTACGACGCTTTTTTTGAAAACCAGAAAGATGCATAAGAATGAATTTATTTTATTAAAATAATCGGGATTAACAAGAATAGCATTATTTTAGCAGCCTGCAATAATATTCAATTCAATTATGGAAATAGAAATAAAAACTCATGGTAAGTTTAAATACGTTGAAGAGGGAAAAGGAGAAACCCTGATTTTACTACACGGGCTTTTTGGTGCACTAAGTAATTTCAGGGATTTATTCGAACGGTTTAGATCGACACATCGTGTATTTATTCCCATGTTGCCTTTATTTGATTTAGGTTTGGACACAGGAGTTGGAGCACTTGCCAAATACACCCAAAAATTTATCGAAGCACTTGACTTGGATAAGGTTCACTTAATGGGCAATTCACTGGGGGGGCATGTCGCCTTAATTTACACGTTACAAAATCAACCAAAGGTTTCCACACTTATATTAACAGGCAGTTCGGGATTATTTGAAAATGGAATGGGAGAAACTTATCCCAAGCGGGGCGATTATGAATTTATCCGGAAAAAAACGGAATTAACTTTTTATGACCCGGAATTGGCCACCAAAGAATTGGTGGATGAAGTTTATTCCATCGTCAATAATCGTTTAAAAGCCATTAAAATCATTGCTTTGGCAAAAAGCGCAATTCGTAATAACCTGAGTGATGAGCTACGAGAAATAAAGATACCTACCTGCCTGATTTGGGGGAAAAATGATACGATCACACCACCAATGGTTGCTGAAGAATTTAAAACCCTGATTCCAAATTCAGAGCTTCATTGGATAGATCAATGTGGCCATGCTCCAATGATGGAGCAACCAGAATCTTTTAACGAAATTCTTTCAGAATTTTTATCCAGACATAAACAACAGTCCTGATCTAAAGAATTGAAGGTATAAAATAGGAATATGCCAATACGAGAACATATAGCATACGATCTGCCACAACTGAGTAATTCAGACAGCGGACTGCATGTGTTGGAGCTGATGCATACCCATCATGTTTCAGAACTTCCGCTGGTAATGGCTTCGGAGTTGATTACCCT
>DATJDF010000583.1:0-6167 GCA_035497555.1 Arachidicoccus sp.
TGTTGTCACTTTGCTTAAAACAGGGATGCTGCTTAGATTGCGCTTCCGCTCTTTTCATTTTGAATGATCCGTCATTTAACGGTGTGGAAAGTCTTTAAACTAACGCATAAATATGTCATTTGCTATATAGGATATTCACATTTTGCCTGTTAAAAAAAGCCAAAGAATAAAGGTATGAATTCGATTCGTCAAAATTTTGATCCGATGCTGCTCAATCTGATTTTATATTTTGAGTAAGTACGCGTACTAGTATTAATATATGCCCAGCAGGGTGATTATGTCAGCGATAACCAATATATCTTTATATGTCCAATAATAATAAAAATAGAATAGTCATACTAATCCTGCACCACCAGGCCTTAGGGGTTTTTTCTTTTCAAAGGTTGTGACAACCGTATTGCCGCCAACAAAGCAACAGCCGTGGCCTGGTAAATAATGTAGGACTTAAAAAAGATTGAAATATCTCATTATTCCCGAAGTTAGGAATATAACACCACATAAAACAGTTTAATGGAGATTATTTTAAAAGCCATTGAGACCTGAGTTCATCAATTACAACAAATTAATAAAAAAAATATTTATACCCAATAGGAGGACATTATTCAAAAAAAGTCTGCAAATTTATTGAGTTTCTAT
Organism: Arachidicoccus sp.; assembly: GCA_035497555.1. GTDB lineage: Bacteria > Bacteroidota > Bacteroidia > Chitinophagales > Chitinophagaceae > Arachidicoccus. The sequence continues at coordinate 637 of DATJDF010000583.1, forward strand.
TCTAGGTTTGCAGAATAATATAGTATCTTTAAATTTCAAACCTATTAATTATCCGTTTATTCGTCCCTATGAAAATTAACTTTTCCACGGCCTCCTTCAAGGATTTTGAGAATATCCCCGATGCAAGTGTTCAAGAAAGAGCAGATTTGCATTACGATTTCCTCCAATACATGAAAAATAATGGCCATTTGAACTACCGGCTACTTGGTGAATCCGGCTGTGGTCCAAGTATGGGCCTCTCTGGCCATGGCCAGAAAGGCATGCACAGTTTTATCAGCCTGGTCTCTAATGACTACTTGGGTTTTACGCAGCACCCAAAAGTAAAAGCTGCCTCCATTGCTGCTATTGAGCAATATGGAACTGGTGCCGGCGCCTCTCCTCTGATAGGAGGATATTATACCTATCATAAGGAACTTGAAGACGAATTATGCCAGTTTTTTAATCGGGAAATCGGTTCAACCTTAATCTACAATACCGGGTACACGGCCAATAGTTCCTCATTAATGAGCTTACTTCAAAAAGAAGACATTGCTATTGTGGATATGGCAGTACATGCCAGTGTATTTGAAGGCATACAATTAACAAATACAAAACGCTTTTTACATAATAACATGGACGATTTGGAGCGCATCCTGAAAATGGTACAGCCTGCTTATCGCACCAAACTCATTATTGTTGATGGTATCTACTCGCAGGATGGTGATATGGCGCATCTTCCGGAAATCTATGCACTTGCTAAAACTTATGGTGCTTTGCTGATGGTAGATGATGCCCATGGTATTGGTGTTATCGGCGAAAAAGGAAAAGGAGTATTACAGCATTATGACATGATGGATAAGGTGGATTTTATTACCGGAACCTTCAGTAAGACCTTTGGTAACATTGGTGGTTACGTCGTATCCAATCCAAAAATGACTGCATTTTTGCAATACCAATCCAGACAAAATGCATTCTCTGCTACCTCTTCACCTGCTGTTGCGGGTGTATCGCAGGCCATAAAATTATTATCTGAAGAACCGCAATGGCAATCCAAACTATGGGAAAATATCAATTATTTTAAAACAGGATTGAAGGATTTAGGTTTAGAAGTCGGCAACTCCCATTCTGCCATAATTCCTGTAAAAATAGGCGATCCGCATAAAACCAGCGACGCCGGAAGAATTTTATTGGAACAGGGGATTTATACAAATCCTATACTCTATCCTGCTGTCTCTAAGAAAGATGCAAGGATTCGGATGAGCTTAATGGCGACACATACGATTGAACAATTAGATAAAGTCTTGAATGGATTTGAGTTTTTGGATAAAAAGTTGCATATTGCAAAAATTAAATATAAAAATGTATACCATGGCTAGAAAAGTAACAGATGGTCCTATCAGAAACAAGGAAAGAACCAAAAACAAAATTTTGGATGCTGTTGGTAAGATTATCCGCACCGAGGGCTACAAAGGCCTTATCGTTAATCGGATTGGCAAAGCATCCAGACTAGACAACAAGTTGATTTATTTGTATTTTGGCAATGTGGATAAGCTTGTTGAAATGTATGTAAAAAGTAAGGACTACTGGAATAATATTCCGGAAGATCTGATTCTTGAAGTAGAATCAAATCCAGTGCTTACAAAAGAATCTGTTGTTTCCATCATGGAGCACCAAATGGATTATATCTATAATTCAGAGGAAATGCAGAAAATTCTGCTGTGGGAAATTAGTGAAGAGAGCCAGCTTATGCGTGAAGTCGCTGATGAAAGAGAGGCTTTCGGTGAGACCTTGTTTAAGAAATCAAGATCTAATTTTAAAAACACGGATGTAAATTTCAGAGCTACTGAAGCTATCCTTATTGGTGGAATTTACTACCTGGTGCTGCATGCCAGAGCAAACGGCAGCTCATTCTGCGGTCTGGATATCAATAAGGACAAAGATTATAAGGCAATTAAACAAACTTTTGCCAGATTAGTTGATTGGACTTATACTGAAGCCAAAAAACAGCAGAAGAAACACGAGAAAGAAAAAGCAAGCAAATAGCATTGAAATAAGACCCGCCCCTTATAAAAAGTGGTGGGTCTTATTTATTTCCAGCTTACCTTCCTGACGATGCTTGCTTAATGATAGCATTATAAACCACTTATTTCCCCTGAGTGGACTTTTTTATACCAACATTTTTATTACGGCCACGGGTGACGGACAGGTGCCTGTAAACTGCGGTCTATTATTCTACGAGGCATTGCTTGCAAATAAGGTACCTGCCGCCTTGCATATTTTCGCAAAAGGTGATCACGGATTTCCAAAAGAACCCGCACATTCCTATTGGTTTAGTTATTGCGCCAGCTGGCTGAGTTTCAATGGCTGGCTCGGCGATCCTAAAGACAAATAAACAGGTATAATCTAACACTGTAATTCTATATAGTTCCGAAGATGGCCTCAGGTATCATTACAGTATTGATATTGAATTGATTGGCACTTATGAACTGAAACAAAACCGGCAAGTGGGCTAAAAAGAAAAGCATTTTAAGAGGATTTTATGAGTAATAAATAACGGTTCCGGATCCTTATATCGTAATATTGCAATAGAAAATAAAAACCATGGGAACAACAAAATCGGATTTATTCAGTCTAAAACAAAATGAAATAGCGAATATGGCAAAAGCGATCGGCCATCCTGCGAGAATTGCTATCCTTCAGCAATTAATTAAGGCAAATGAATGCATTTGTGGAGATCTGGTCAGTGAACTGGGACTTGCCCAGGCTACAATTTCACAGCATTTAAAGGAGCTCAAAGCCATAGGGATTATACAGGGCACCATTGAAGGCGCCAGTGTCTGTTATTGCATTGACCCAAAAGTATGGAAAGTCTATAGCCAGACATTTCAAAATTTCTTCGCTGCATTTCCGGCAACAACCAATGCTGCGTGTTGCAACTAAGGTAGTCAGAGTTGGCGGGATTTACCCATTAGGTGTGCAGTATTAATATCCGGCATCAATCGGGAGCAAGCTTTATTAAAATTATTTATCACAAAATTGATTCGTCATGGAAAATGATCAAAAATTAAAGGACCTGGTTAAAGAAAAATATAGTGAAATCGCTTTGCAGGATAAAGCAACCAATCAATCCTCCTGTTGTGGAGCAGCAGGTTGTTCAACAGAGGTCTATAATATTATGAGTGAGGACTATAGTAAGTTAGCAGGGTATCAGGAGGCCGCAGATTTAGGTTTAGGTTGTGGCCTACCCACTGAATTTGCCAATATTAAAGCGGGAGATACGGTTATCGATCTGGGTTCTGGCGCCGGCAATGACTGTTTTATCGCACGAAAGGAGGTCGGTGAAAATGGCGAAGTCATTGGTATTGACTTTACACCGGCTATGATTGATAAAGCCAAGGCAAATGCAGAAAAACTCGGGTTTGCCAATGTAAGTTTCAGGCATGGCGATATCGAATACATTCCGGTCTCCGCTAATAAAGCTGATGTAGTCGTCAGCAATTGTGTACTCAACCTGGTTCCTAATAAGGCAGGCGTATTTACAGAAATCTACCGGGTGCTAAAGCCGGGTGGACATTTCAGTATTTCAGATATTGTATTGGAAGGAATTTTACCAGACGCCTTAAAAGAGGCTGCAGAAATGTATGCCGGTTGTGTCGCAGGGGCTATCCAGAAGCAAAGTTATCTACAACTAATTGAAAAGGCCGGATTTAAAGCAATTGTTATTCAAAAGGATAAACCCATCCTAATCCCGGCCGATATATTGGATAAATATCTCAGCCCGGATGAAATGGCGCAATTTGACGGTGGTGCAAAAGTAATAAGTAGTATCACGGTGTACGGTGAAAAACCCGGTGACAGCACTTGCTGTACTCCGGATTGCTGCAATTAATAAAAAAAGAACAACTGAATTTCCTTCAGAAGCAATATAAATTCTGGAATTAACCGCATCATATCAAAAATAAACGCTGCGAATCGGACTACCTGGTGATGACAAACGCCGGTAGTCCTTTTTATTCATACCTCAAAAAAGTGTTATGCTTCAATGCTGATATTAGCCATCGATCGTATATTTCGCTAAGCGCATCCGTCTAAGGCCGAAATATCTGTCTCGCATAACATATTTCGAATGACCTTACAAGAGCGTGTTACAGCCAGTGATATGCAGATGACGATTTAAATATTGTGTCTTTTGAATAAGAACGCTCAATGCTGACCAGTGGTCACTTATATAAAATGTATCCATCCGGCTTCCGATTAATTAACCTGCGGCACAGTTAAACTTTTGCTTAACATTTTCTTAGCCCAATTCACAAACTATTGACAATCAATCAAGGTCATTAAACTCAGGTATGTTTTTTGTGTCGAGCCCCTTAGCTATACCTATTTTTAACCTTGAAAAGCATCATTATTATGATTATGAAAAGAGGCCTGTGCCTTTTGTTCTGTAGCATTGCTGTTGGTTCGATTCAGTCAATACAAGCACAGACGGATACAGGCAAGCTGCTGCCCTCCGCTGACACGGTGCGCCCGGCAGCAACAAATTCACCCATTAATCCGCCAACTAAAGACTCCATCAAGGACATTCAGGACTCGACAAGCCCGGCACAAAATCTCCCTAGCGCTGATGCTACAAAGGCAGTTCCTGACAGCACTGGCAATCCCGGCTTATCTCAGGCACCTGTCTCGGATACAGCGAAAAAAGATTCTGTTGAATACGTATTAGGCCTTATTTCCAGCAGTAGCGGTGAAGCACTGGCAGGAGCGACCATTAAAACGAATGCCGGCTTAGCGACTGCTGCCGGTAATAGTGGCGGATTTAAGATCCCTTATGTGGCGAACCTGCAACTTACCATTGGTAATGTAGGATACCACGACACAACTGTGACTGTTACCAATCCGGCACAATTTTTAAAAATTGTATTGACCAGCGATCAGGACAAGCATGCACTCTCTGACGTAAAAGTAACAGCACTCGGCATCTCGAAAAACGGCAATAGTGTGGGCTATTCTATTCAGGAAGTCAAAGGGGATGCGGTCCAGACGGCCAAAGAAACCAATTTTGTAAATGCCCTCCAAGGGAAATTGGCGGGGGTCCAGATCAGCGGCAATACAGGATCGATGGGCGGCTCCTCAAAAATCACCATTCGTGGTAACAAATCTATTACCGGGAACAATAACGCACTCTTTGTTGTGGATGGTGTTTTTATGGGCAACAGCAATCCGGTGCCCAGTTATAATCAGGCCATCGGCGGCGGCGGATTTGACTATGGTAGTCCAATTCAGGATATCAACCCGGACGACATTGATCAGGTAAGTGTGCTTAAAGGAGCTGCTGCTACTGCCTTATATGGTAGTCGTGGTTCAAATGGTGTGGTACTTATTACAACGAAAAAAGGAAAAGGCTCCAATAAACTGGGTATCACCTATAGCATGAATGCCCAGGTAGATAAGGTGTACATCTTGCCCGATTATCAAAATACCTATGGCGGCGGCGCTGCTACAGGAAGTTATGAAGAAGGTGTATTTGACACGCTATGGCAAAAGGATCATCC
>DATJDF010000584.1:0-11593 GCA_035497555.1 Arachidicoccus sp.
AACTGTCCTATTATTGGCGTTTATCCTGCTAAAATTCATCTTGCAATATACTGCTATCAGTCCAGTGTACGATTTACAACGAGATGAATATTTGTATTTAGACCAGGCCAACCATTTGGCCTGGGGGTATTTATCTGTTCCGCCGTTGACTGCATGGATATCCTACTTAATAAAACTGTTGGGTAACGGCGTTTTTTGGGTCAAATTTTTCCCGGCGTTATTTGGTGCTTTGACAATGGTCGTTGTCTGGAAGGCTATCAAAGCATTAAATGGTAGCTTATTTGCCATGACATTAGGGGGCACTTGTGTCCTGTTTTCTGCGCTTATAAGATTGAATACGTTATATCAACCCAATTCATTGGATGTGCTTTGCTGGACCGCGTTATATTACATTCTCCTTAAATATTTCAATACAGATAAAAAAAAGTGGCTTTATATTGGTGCCTTGGTATTTGCAATCGGCTTTCTGAATAAATACAATATACTTTTTTTACTCTTTGGACTTTTGCCAGCCATATTAGTCACTAAGCAACGGAAGGTTCTTGCGGTTAAATCCTTTTATTTCGCTGTAATAATCTGCATTGTACTGATTTCACCGAACCTGTTATGGCAATATAATAACGGCTTTCCAGTTATCCATCATCTTAAAGAACTTACTGCTACGCAACTAGTCAATGTGAACAGATGGGGATTTCTAAAAACTCAGCTTTTCTTTTTCCTGGGTGGCTCATTTGTGATTATTACTGGGTTAATTGCTCTAATCATATACGGGCCATTCAAAAAACATCGGCCTTTTTTCTGGGCCTTCTTTTTTACATTAATCGTCTTTATCTATTTTAAGGCAAAAGATTATTATGCAATTGGATTATACCCGATTTATATAGCTTTTGGGGCGGTCTATCTTGAACAAAAACTTAAAACAGGTTGGACAATCTATCTCCGACCCGTCGCATTTATTATTCCACTCGTTCTTAGTATGCCTATTTTTAATTATGTCCTTCCCAATAAGAGTCCAGATTATATTTTAGGCCATCAAAGCAAATACAAAGAGATGGGCTTACTCCGGTGGGAGGATGGCGAAAACCATGAGTTACCACAAGATTTTGCAGACATGCTAGGTTGGAAAGAGCTGGCAAATAAAGTGGACAATGCTTATGCCAGCATTGCTGACCACAATAGAACAATTGTCTTATGTGACAATTACGGTCAGGCAGGTGCCATCAATTATTATACGAAAATGGGGATACATGCTGTATCTTTTAATGCGGATTATGTTAACTGGTTCAACTTTGATATACAATACACCAATCTCATCAGAGTAAAAGATTCGTCTGAGGTCGAAAGTGAATTACAAAAAACCACGCCTTACTTCAAGTCCACAAAAATTGCTGGTTCAATAACCAATAAATTGGCAAGGGAATATGGCACGACTATATTTCTCTTTAAGGGTGCCAAAATAAATATTAATGAGCGGATCCAAAAAGAAGTAAAAGAAGAAATAAGCGAGCTGCATCAGTAATCTTTTGGAGTTACTTATAGGTGTTTTGTTTACCGTCCCTTTAAAAAAATTAATTTTTATTCCCAAAAGAATAATTAAATTGCAGCCCGGTTGGCAATTTATAAGCGGAAATAGCTCAGTTGGTAGAGCATCAGTTTCCCAAACTGAAGGTCGCGAGTTCGAGTCTCGTTTTCCGCTCAAATGAATTACCCGAGCGGTGTTTATATATCACCTTTCCTTAAATCTTCAATTTTAGCAGCTTGTCTGCATTACCATGTGCAATCTTTGCAACTTGCTCTTCCGAAAGCTCGATCGCACTTAGAAATTCCAGTCCCATTTCGTTTGTGCTAAAGGGATAATCAACAGAAAACATGATATTATCAATACCAAATGTATCTAAAGCAATTTTTAAAGGTGGCTGGGTGAAAAATCCGCTGGTGGTAATGTGAACCTGTTGGCGAAAAGTTTCAGTTATTGTGCGCTGATTGGCTCCTCCATTTCCTGGTTTAAACGCTCTCTCTAATCTTGGCATCATCATCGGCAGCATTTCTCCCATGTGGCCAATTATCAGTTTTAATTTGGGATATTTATCGAAAGTGCCCGAAAAATGCAGTCGCAAAACATGCAGAGCCGTTTCAGAATGCCATCCCCAGCCATAACAGGCCAATGCTTCAGACATACCTGCATAATTTGGCAACCCATTGTAATATATATCGGCCACCTCCTTTGGTGGCAGACCGGGATGTAAATAGATGGGGACGTCCAACTTTTCAGCTCGTTCAAATATGGGTGCAAACTCAGGATTATCCAGAAACTTATTGTCGGTCAGACCACGGATCATCGCCCCTCGGAAATTATACTTTCTGACGGCACGTTCCAATTCATCGGCAGCAGCCATTGGTGCCGTCATCGGTAAGTGAGCAAATGCTGTAAATCTATCCTGAAAACCTGCAATCTTTTCTGCGATCAAGTCATTATACTGCGCAGCAAAACCAGGGCCTTGCTGCGGACTTAACAGATTTGCGCCGGAACTATCTACAGATAATACCTGCATTGCAATTCCATTTTCATCCATAGATTTCAATCGCTCACCTGTTATATCGGCTAATTTTGGAACGATTCGCTGCATGACCGGTGATTGACCAAATCCTCCCAAAGCCGCCTTCGGTATTTTTTCAGTCATTTCCGGAAAGGAGATATGTTCTTCTATTGTAACTATTCGCATTTTTACTTTCTAATTATAATAAAATTGTCCGCCTCTTACTATTGAAACTCGAAAATAAAACAATCGCGGGGAACTAACATACCGCTTATATAATTTATGCTTATTTTGCGTTCACTTCATTGTGAACATCGACAATGAGCACTTTCTTAAAATGCTAATTAAACTCCTTTATATTCACTTTCCGAGATTGGTCAACGATCTCAAAAATCAATAGGGAATTATCGCCGACAACAACCCTTCGTTCCAGCATAGGATGCTCCACCTGAAAAGTCTGATCTTCCTGTATAATCCGGAACGTGAACCGGCCTTCCGGAAGATGAAAAGAAAATTGTCCATCTGTATTGGAAAAGGTACTATATTCATGTCCATTTGCATCTTTAGCCATAATTTTTATACCCTCCAGACTGGGCATACGATTTTCAAATCTGGAGGCCTTTCCTTTTATCTGCCCCTGCACAAGCACACTTTTTATTAATCCGAATTGGGTACGGGCGTTGCGCATGAGCTCAATTTTCATAGGCTGCAAATTATTCCAGCCCCGCCCGTCTACCAATTGTAATGTATAAGAACCTGGCAACAGGTCCGTAAAAACGACTTTACCGTCCTTATCCGCTTTCACCTGCGCTTTCTTTAAATTAACGATAACCCCTGAAACAGCCTTTTCACCCTTGTCCCAAACCCCATTTGCGTTTTCATCTCCAAAAAACTGTACCGACCAACTGTGCTTACCAGGAGCGTTACGTTGTTGAAAACTCTTCTTAATGCCGAATTTGAATTGAGAATTGTTTGCATAAAACGACTGTTGATAAGTATTCAGATTTACTTCTGCAGACAATTCTACATTTTTCCGGAAATTATAATAGAGTGCTCCCTGGAGATTATTTGTCCATACGTCCTGATAACCATTATAAATCAGATAATTCGAAGCACTGAATTTTAACTTATCCCGAAGTAGCGAAAACCGGACAGACGGCCCTAAAGAATAAGTTTCATAATCCCCCTGCTGCCAGGGAGTAGCCTCCTCCATAATATAATATGGATTATGCTGAAGTAAAGTATTAAAGCTAAAAAACTGGTAGGAATAGTTACCCATAATCCTCCAGGAAGTATAATCAGCCTGATTCATATAGGGGTTATTTGTCTCAACCAGCCCATAATCACCCGTAAGAGATAACCCTTGATTATTTAAATGCAGGAGCATCGTCAGCTCTCCCCTCTTCGCCTCGGAGCGAATGGAGAAAACGTCTTTTAAAAATAATTGCGCTGTCGATTGAACAAAATAGTAGGGTCGAAAGTAAATATTTAATTTTGACCAGTTCTTTGCAATACCAGCAGCATAGCTCGTCTGACCTGATTTCTGCGTAGCATATAGATAGTAATTACTCAAATAGGAAGGTTTGTTCTGCTGTTTTGTATATTGCAGATAAGCACTTAAATCAGCAGCTAAATTGACATCCAGCCTTTCGTTGAGCATTACAGTACCCCGGCGGATCCCACTATAATAGGCCGAGCTCACATAATTATCAGAGACAAGATTAAATTTATGCCAGGCGCCAGTGTAATGCAGCCCTATCCCAAATCCGTTTTTGTAAGGCCTTGCAGGTTCACCCAAAAAATATTCCCGGCTGACACCCCCTTCCAGTCGTACCAACTGGTGCCGGTCCAAAACCCAGGAAGCATTCCCATTAATTAGATGATTGGTTGTTGTTGTTAAGGGGTCTTTGCCATAGATATAATTTAATTCCATGGGGCCAAATCCTTTATTGGTTGTCATACCAGGGAATCGCTGGTCAGTCATCTTTTTTCCGGCTCCCGGTTGAAAAACATAATGAATTGCCCAATTTTCCTGCTCTGGAATACTCTCGAAAATATCGGAATATAAAAGATAATTCTGTTTTACATACATTGCGCTTAAGGATTGTCCCTTTCCTAACTGGACGTCAGCCTTTACTCCTTGGCCGAATAATGGATAATCAAGATTCTCGCTTATACTGCCTGCTCTGACCCCCAGACTAGGTCGCTTCCATTCGACATAGGAGTCATAGACCTCGTTTCCACGGATCGGTTGCAAATAACCATTATAGTTAACACGGTAATTGAGCATATCCTTGCTCGTTAATGCCGCTGCACCATTTGCCAGTACCTGAACGAAAGCATTATTATTACTGGATTGCCAATAGGTCATTTTTACCTCATGTTGCATCTGCATTCTGTCATTTGCAGATAAGCCGGTCATTCTCCTGCTGTTTCCAAGTTCCATCACTTTAACCTGATAATGATCCAGTACTTCCTTTTGATCATTTACTGCATCAATGTCCACATAATAATCAGAAACCGGACCGTTCCTATTCTCATTTCTTAATTGAAGGTCAATCAGGCGCTGCTCCCCAGGGGCCAATTGTATGCGACGGTCCTTATCTACAGGCAAAATACCCTGCGGATAGGATTGGGTACGTAAAGTGAAAGAAATAGTCTTGAATCCATTATTTTTACATAATAGCCGGACGGTTAAAGCAGGATTGTTGTCATTTATAAAAATTTCCGGTGTATAGGATGATAATCGAAATTGTTTGTGCTCCTCGGAATTCAGAAAAAAGCTCGCCTTTACAATACCATTTGAGCTCTGATAGCGCACCTTCACCTCCGGGCCTAACTGCCTAAGGATTTCAGGGGTTGCCAGGTATTGTACAAAATAGCTTTGTTTAGCGCCAGCGGGAAGATCAAAATTTAAAGGCAAACCGATAAGTGCCAGTGAATCTCCTGCGCTTTGCCTTAAATGCAATGTTTGATTACCTGTATTCTGAAAGATCAGTCTATTTTCAAAAGTGGATCCTATTGTGACCTTCACACTGTCATTAGCAAAGCCAACCTGTAGACCCTTAATTTTATTTTGAGCAAACAGATTAAACTGGGAAAATAAAAAGATGAGCTTCAAAACTACCCTAATATTTAACCCCCGGGGCCTATATGGCTTCTTATTAGTATTGATTAGTTTGGGCGTTTTCAAGTTAAAAGTTCAATGCAAAGTTACTTTCCTTTAACGAAATAAAAGAATTATAAAAATTAAAACTGACCGGGCCTCAAAAAAACGAAAATTCTGATTTTCTAATATCAATAGAGTAATTCAAAACAATGCATTATTTCATTATCTCATTCTTTAATTCCGGACCACTCATTAATAACGCTTCGAGGAATAGCCGGCATCTATCCCCGAAATTCAGCAAGTCTGATATGAAAATTAATCATATTCTTAAATTAATACATAACACAATAAAATCAAAAAACCAAATTTTATTTTGCAGCATAAAAAATTACTCTACCTTTGTATTCTAAAACCAACAAAACACTCATGAAAATGATTAAAAACCCAGCAATAAGCATCGTACTATGCTTCCTGCTAATCGGCGTAGCAGCATCATCCATCAATGCCCAGACAGCAAACATCAACGTAAAGCTTTCACCCTTATTAGCGCTGACTGTAAATACGCCAGACGTAAATATTAATTTTAATACGCTGACAGATTATCAGAACGGCGTCACAGTGCCTATGCCCGGCCATTTAACTGTATCAAGTTTATTGCCGTATACAGTTAGTGTAAAAGCAAATGATGCAACACTTTCAGACGCAGCAACTACACCCAATACGATGAACGTAAACATCGTTACGGCAGTTCTAACGGCGGGTGGCACAACTGGCGGAACGGTAGCACCGGCGACACCTTTGTCTAATGCGACAGCAAATCCATTGGTAACACTGGCCACACCCGCACTTGCGAAAGTGCTTGATGTCACCTATGCTGTACCAAGTAGTGTATCCAATAGCGCAGCTGTACTCGGACACCCTTCAGGCACTTATAAAACGGTAGTTACTTATTCCATCGTTAATTTATAATAGCAACCTGGTTTGATTGAATAGCATTTAATTTTTTTTATGTGCAATTCAACTTTTGAGAATCGGAATGGCCAATAACCATTCCGATTCTATTTATAATTTCCCCAACTGACTCAACTCAAAACCAATGGCCTGACTCCTTGCAAAATATTTAGTATATTTACATGAATACCGCCGAGTATATAAAATTCATCATTAACCTAGTACAAGAAGATGCACGAAAGATTGAAAAGATTTTAATTCTTCCTGAACATTGTCGGCAATTTCTATAGAATCAAAAAATCTGGTTGTTACGGACAATCAAGGAATTTGAATTGATCAAAAGGAGCTTATAATCTGTCATTAAATTACAAAAGTATTATAGATTTTTAATTATAGTTATGTTATGGCCAGCAAATTGAATATGAAAGTGCTCTGGACGGCAATAGTTGCTATTACTTGCTGCAGCATGACACCATCCAAAGCCCAGAGTATTTCAGCCTACCCTTCACGCATATTTTTCCAGGCTGGCCCGGGGCAATCCGAGGTTCAAAGCGTGCATATTACTAACGAAGGTTCAACCCCCCTTTTAATGGATCTCCAGATCAAAGACTGGTTACGTGACAGCCTGGGCGAAAAAGTTTATTTTCCAGCTGCCACTCAGCCAATGTCCAATGCCAAATGGATCGCACTCCAACCTTCTCAATTACAGATTGCACCAGGAGAAACAAAAGAATTAACAGTACGACTTAGTGCTCCTCTTAAAGGGGCCTCGGTTACCAATAGCATGCTTTTTATTACGCAGATTAATGAGCAGCAACCTGTATACAAGAAGGATGCAACCGGCCGAACCATGGGGATTGTATTCAGAGTAGAGGTTGGCATACATCTTTATAACACCTTCCCACAAGTGAGCCCGAATAAAGATCTTGAATTTGAGCAGTTTCAGGAGCGAGGCGTTCGTAATGACAGCACACGTCAATTCGCTTTGAAAATACTTAATAAAAGCCAAGGCATTTGCGATGCTAAACTGAAATTACAACTTACAAATAAAACAACTGGTCAACAGTATAATCTTCCTGAAAAAGCGATATCTATGTTACCCGGCTCGGAGCAGACCGTCTTTTCTGACATTTCCGCCAAATTACCCCAGGGACACTATCAATTGATTGCGATTCTTGACGCAGGAGAATCCAGTGCACTAAAAGTGGCAAAAAAAGAAATCAGCTATGAATAATTACAAAAATAATAGCTCAGCTTTTCTTTTGTACAGTGTATTGTTACTTTTGGTTGTGTTTCCATTAAAAAAAACAATCGCTCAAAATCCTATTATTCTGGAAGTTAATGCGAACAATATACAGGGAGAGCCCGCTGTTGTCGCGACTGCCTATAAAGCGGGGAGCTGTCTACTGGGCCTGTTGCCGGCTATTAAAGCGCGTGCATCTGGTAATTTCACTACGACTACCATACCAACACCTGGTGTGACTCCGCCACTTAGTTATATAAATCTGCTCATTCAACAAATTGCAGGCGTATCTGTGGATATATTGGGCACAAAATATTTAGTAACCCTTTCCACAACAGATAAAACAATCTTTCAAGGACTGGCCCAGTCGATCCAGCAATCAGGAAATGTGGATGTCCGGTTTTCCATACCGGCATCCGTGATGGCGGCAAATACATTTTACGCAGGCATTTTCAATACCGGGCTAATCTTTACAACCACAACCTTAGGTTGCTCAAATACATTCAATAATAACTTGCAACTGAATATATTACCATTTATTGGCGTGACAACGCCTACTCCGCTTACGATTTCAGTTAATAACTTTGAGACTTTCAGGAGCCTGGGAGTAAATGCGCAGCAATCCTTTATCAATACCAGAACTGTACCGATTAATATGCAAGTCAAAGGAAATGCAGTCTTTAATTTTAGTGGACCTGCCGGTATTCTAAACCCAAATACCGGCATCCAGAATATGAAGGTAGCCATTAGTTCACCTGCAACAGGCGCTGCTATAGCTCTCTCTGCAGCTTACCAGAACATACCAGGAGCGACTAGTCTTGCCGTACCGGTGAAAAACACCGAAACAGATATCCTTACTTATTCTTTAAGTCCTTCAGATCTGGTCGCCGGATTCATGCAAAGCGGTACTTATTCCAATTCTGTTTACAGTCAGATAACTGATAGTCGTCCGACGCCCAGTAACCCCGCTCCAGCTGTTAATCTGGTTACACCAATTAGCATTCAAGTGGCCGATCTGCAGGAGATCAGACTCAATCAGACTGTTATTAATCTTGCCTTCAATAACCTGGCAGACTATCAAAATGGGATAGTCGTAAATACACCGAACCATATAACAATTAGCAAAACAAATCCTTTTGACGTTTATGTCAAAAGTAACACTAGCGTTTTAGTCAACGGAACGAATTCCATCCCAGTCAGCTGCCTGCAAATCGGTCCTGTCAGCGGGCAGACAGATATGCTCCCTATAACATTATCAACAACTCCTCAGAAGGTCATTTCCGGAGCAAAGCCCTGCCTTGATCGAAATTTTAGTGTTAAATACAGCGTTCCGGCAGACAAGGTTCCGCTTTTGTTGGGCAAACCGCCGGGAACTTATACGACAACTGTTACTTACAGTTTTACGGCACCCTGATTAATAAATTGCAAGGTTGCATTCATCGTCTCAAGATAGGTCAAAACAACCGCCATTTAAAGCTATATCAGGACCAGACAACCTGTATAGCTATAATAGGACCAGACAAAATGTATCGCAGACGGACAATCACTGTCCGGTTATGATACAATTGTATATTTCTAAAACTTCTAAATAACTTGTTTATCAGCAACTTACATGTATGGCATGGGGTCTGTTAATACATATTCCTAGCGATTAATTTCTGACATTATATAAATTAAATTTTACATATGTGGAAACATTATTTTTTGACAGCCTGGCGAAACTTAAAAGCAAATCGTCTTTACAGTGTACTGAATATTACCGGGCTCGCTGTAGGTCTAGTGACTGGCATTATGCTCTTATTCTGGGTTCAGAACGAATTCAGCTTTGATAAATTTCATCATCAGGCAAAAGACATTTATAAAATCTCCTCTAAGGTAGATCCGGAAGGTGCTCCATGGTCCGGGGCACCTGGACCACTCGCTATCATAGCCCAAAAAATGTCCACTATCAAAACCCTTGTCAGGGTCTTGCCAGTAGATCATCAGCAACTTTCCACCGTGGATCACGAAAAGAATCTGAGTGACAATAACCTTGCATTTGTGGACAGTACATTTTTTAATGTTTTTGATTTCAATGTAATCTATGGATCAAAAGAAAAATTTTTGCCTGATGCCCATTCTATCGCATTAACAGCGTCAACGGCTAAACGTTTATTCGGCAAAGAAGATGCCATTGGAAATATGATCATTTATGACACCAAACCCTTTAGGGTTTCTGCCATTCTGCAGGATTTCCCACAAAATTCGTCACTAGTTTATGATGGGCTTCTGCCGATGGCCTATCATGGGCAGGAATTTACAGCAAACGGCGGAAATGGTAATTGGAAAACCATTGATGAAGATTATGGGGATTTCAATATGCAGACCTATGTCGTATTAAGTTCCAAGGCAAATCCAATGGCAATAGGAGCGGAACTCTCTGATGCCTATTTCCTGTCAAAGGATGGAACAAATCCGCAAAAACAGCAACTCTATCTATTACAGAATCTCCAGGACATACACCTGATTTCTGCTGATGGCAATACTTCCGCTTTAATGATGGTTCGTATTATGCTTTTAGTCGCCATACTGATCCTGGTAATTGCAAGTATTAACTATATCAATCTATCGACCACAAGATATATGATCCGGGTCAAAGAAATCAGTATGCGTAAAATAATTGGCGCGAAGAAAAGTCAATTATTCCTTCAGTTTATTATGGAATCCGCGGTGCTTTTCTCTTTTGCTGTCCTGATTGCCATTGGGCTAATGATTATTCTGGCACCACTTTATAATCATATCTCCGGGATGCATTTAAGTCTATGGACTTTAGACAACGGCACCTTGTTAAATATCGGCCTTGCCATTATTGGCACTTTACTGTTATGCAGCGTTTATCCGGCCATTTTACTTAGTTCATTCAAACCCATTTCAGCCATCAAGGGATCTACAGCTAAAGGAGGAAAAAGCGCCGTGCTCAGGAAGAGTTTAGTTGTGTTTCAATTTTGCGTCTCCTTTGTTTTACTCATCGGAATGATGGTCATCTGGAAGCAAATGCGGTTTATGCAAAAAAAAGATCTAGGGTATAACAAAGAGTATGTCTTTACGGTTTCATTGTCAGATGAATACGCGGACAAGATCGAAACGATGAAAAAAGAGCTGAGCCATTCCACAGCCATTGTAGCTATCGGAGAATCAAATGAGCCAGATGTAACCAATATCGGGTCCTCCACCGGTGATATAGACTGGAAAAACAAACCGGAGAATAAACAATTAATTATCACACAGATGACTGTCGACAAGGATTTTATTCCGCTGATGAAATATCAGTTTTTAGAAGGCAGTAATTTTACAGGGATGCCCAGTGATAGTAGCTATTTCATTTTGAATGAGACAATGGTCAAACAAATGGGATTAAAAGCGCCCTATATAGGTCAGACCATCGAATTTCACGGCCATAGTGGAGCGATTAAAGGGATTCTTAAAGACTTTAATTTTAAACCCCTGACAGAGGCGATAACGCCCATTTTACTTTTTACTTACTGGGGCAAATCAAGTCTATATTTTCGGACAACCGGCGCCAATATGCAACAAGCGATCAAGGATGTTGCAAAAGCCTATCAACGTAATGCACCGCATACTCCTTTTGATTACAAATTCCTTGATAAGAACATTGAAAACCAGTACAAGCGTCAACAACATACGGGGACGCTCTTCACTATTTTTGCATCCATTGCTATGTTAATTTCTTGCCTCGGGTTATTTGGACTTTCG
>DATJDF010000585.1:0-2008 GCA_035497555.1 Arachidicoccus sp.
GGCAGGTACTATGAAGCAAAGGATCGTGGATTAATAGACTCGGTTAGTTGGTTTATTGAAAATGGGGATCTGACTATATATTGTCCCAGTAATATTGATGCGCGCTCCTGGTATAATAAGGACATACCGCCTGCTGCCCGGGCAGTAAATCATAATTTATATGACCGGTTTATTGACCAGGAGGTATTACCCAGAGCGCTTTCGGAAACAGGCTGGCAAACAGTCAGCGTAGGAGGCTGTAGTTTTGGCGGTTATCATGCCGCCAACTTTGCATTTAAACATCCGGAAAAAGTAAATAGTCTGATCTCCATGAGCGGAATATTTGACATCCGAAGCTATGTAGACGGCTATTATGATGACATGATTTATTTTAATAATCCAATGGATTTTTTACCCAAAGATAACCGGCCGCAGCTTTGGCAGCTGCGGATTATTCTTGGCACCACAGATAGTGATATCTGCCTCGAACAGAATAAACAGTTTTCCGGCATACTTCAGCAAAAAGAGATGCATCACTGGCTGGATATCCGGGAAAACAGATCTCATGACTGGCCCGTCTGGCGGGAAATGTTCCCGCATTACATCTCGACACTTTAAGCAGGTCAGGCCTGGCAATTTAGCATTACGCAGTTAAAAGAAACCCTATGACCGCCACAAAGAAAATAGGCATTTTATTTGGACAGGAAAATAGCTTTCCACAGGCCTTTATCCAGGAAGTCAACCGGCTGGGGAAAGGTGAATATATCGGCGAGTCAATTCATATTGATAAAGTATTCCAGGGCGGACCGCTCCAGTATCATGTTATCGTAGACCGTATTTCTCAGGATGTTCCTTTTTACAGGGCTTATGTCAAAAATGCGGCGCTGGCTGGCACCGCTGTTATCAATAATCCTTTTTGGTGGAGCGCTGATGAAAAATTTTTCAACAATTGTCTGGCAGAAAAAATAGGCATTGCGCTCCCAAAAACAGCGCTGTTGCCTTCCAATCAATTGCCACCCGACACGACTGGGGAGTCTTTTCGTAATCTTGATTATCCTATGGACTGGGAAGCCATTTTTACCTATACCGGTTTCCCTGCCTATATGAAACCCTTTGCCGGTGGTGGCTGGAAATCCGTTTACAGGGTTAAAGACAAAGCAGAACTATTTGCCCGTCATAACGAAACGCAGCAGCTGGTTATGATGCTGCAGGAGGAAATCATCTTTGACCAGTATTACCGTTGTTACTGTATTGGCGGCAAGTATGTAAAGATCATGCCCTATGAGCCCAGAAATGAGCCACATCTGCGCTATGCGGCCGCCTTTAAACCGACGCCGGCATTACTGAAGCGCATGGAAGAAGATGTACTAAAGATCAACCAGTATTTAGGCTATGATTTTAATACCGTAGAGTTTGCCGTCAGGGACGCAACGCCGTATGCCATCGATTTTTGTAATCCGGCACCCGATGCAGATATAAATTCGGTAGGTGAACAGAATTTTCAGTGGGTGGTACACCATATGGCAAAATTCGCTATAGAAAAAGCGGCCGGATTCCAGGAAGGAATAGATAATCTCACCTGGGGTAAGTACCTTCGTCATGCGATTCAAAAACAACCACTCATTTCCTAATACCACGCGCATAATATTCCAGCATGAACCTTGCACAATTTACGGTCGGCATTGAAGAAGAATATATGATCATTGATCCTGAGACCTATGAACTGAAGTCTCATCAGAACCGTATTGTTGAAAAAACAGAGCGTGTGCTGGAAGGTAAAGTGAAAGCAGAAATGCACCAGGCCGTGGTGGAAGTGGGAACTTCTATCTGTCACAATGTAGAGGAAGCCCGGCAGGATATCCGGCACCTGCGGGAAACCATCGCCGGGATCGCAGCCTCAGAAGGTCTGATTTGCGGCGCATCTGGTACACATCCCTTTTCACTGTGGTATAAACAATCCATTACCGAGAATCCACGCTATCATGAGATCGTCAATGAAATGCAGGATGCCGCTCGTTCTAACCTCATT
>DATJDF010000586.1:0-2137 GCA_035497555.1 Arachidicoccus sp.
GCTTATCGCCCGGGTAAACAACCTACTTAATACCAAAAGTAATCTCCAGAAATATTTTTATAATGAAATTACCTTACAGGAGAATTCCCAGAAAGTATCTGCGGAAGACAAGGCTTTTTTAGACCAGTGTATGGCCATTATCGAGGATCATATTGATGACGACCAGTTTGAGATCAAGGTGCTGGCCGATAAAATGTGTATGAGCCATTCCAGCCTGTATAAAAAAATTCATTACAGCACAGGTTATTCAGTTACCGGGTTTATCCGGTTCGTCCGACTGAGAAAAGCCGCAGAGATTTTTGTGAATACCCGAAGCAATGTAAATGAGACCGCCTTTATGGTCGGCTTCAGTGATGTAAAGTATTTTCGCTCGCAGTTTCAGAAACTGTTTGAAATGACGCCTTCAGCCTATATCAAAAAATTCAGAAAACCCTTCGAAAAATCCTTCTCCAGGAAAAATCAAATGGGGGAATAACCCTTTCTGAATTTTTAAGGGAAAAATTGATTTCCCTTAAAAATTGGCCAGTTTCGTTAAAAAGTACCCCTTTAATTATCAATTACACCCTCATATCGGGGATGCAGTTACGTTAAGTTTGTGCTAACAAAAGCCAAAATGGATTATCCAACTACCTTCATTTTACGAGGTGAAGTACTTAGCGCCCCCACAAACGATTTCTTAATCAATGTATTGGATAAGCCACTAAAGCAATTGCAAAAGATTTAATCACCACCAAAAAATAGCCGTGCCCATGCTAGGATAAAATTGTAAGACCTACCTGCAGCAATAATATGCATAAGGTCTTTAACTGGTTATGAAAACGTTTTTAAAAAATTATCAAATAGCGCTTTATCACTTAAAAATTTTCACCAAATGTCCAAGAAATTATTATCACAAACGGCCGGTACCAAAAAGGCCGGTCTGCTGGTTAACTTCGCCGCTGCCGGCGGTTGGTTGACCTTTTTTCTTTACTTGTTACTGATAGCTGGGACCGCCGCTGCTCAACAACAAAAATGGGTGACGGGAATCGTTACCAATCAAGCGGGTGCGGCCCTCCAAAGTGTTTCGATTACAGAGGTTGGAAAGGGAAACGGCACCGTTACCGACAGCCTGGGTCACTTTTCGATCCGGGTGGCACCACCTGCCACCCTGAATATTTCCAGTTTGGGTTATAACGCCCGACAGATAGCAGTCACCGGTAACCAATCCGATTATCAAATTAAACTGCAGCCGAATGAAACCAATAAATTAAATGATGTAGTGGTTGTCGGTTACGGTACCCAGAAGAAAACGGATATCACGGGTTCCGTCACCTCCGTGCCCGCTGACCGCCTTTCTCAATTGCCGGTCACCAATGTGATGCAGTCAGTGGAAGGTGCTGTGCCAGGTCTGACCGTAACTTCGACTTCCGGTATTCCCGGAAGCGCACCATCAGTACTCGTCCGGGGGCAAAACTCTATAACCGCAGGAAGCGGGCCTTATATTATTGTAGACGGTATCCCGCTGATCAAAACCGTGGGTTCTTCTTTAAACGATATCAATCCCAATGACATTGAATCTATTGTTGTATTAAAGGATGCCTCTGCCACGGCTATTTATGGTACCCAGGGTTCCAACGGAGTCATCCTCGTCACCACCAAAAGAGGGAAAACAGGAAAGCCGCAAATCAGGTACAATGGCTACGCGGGTGTTGAAGAAATCGCGCATATTCTCCAGCCCCGTAATGGTGCCGAATATATACAGAAGTATGCTGACTATCTAAAGGCTACTAACCAGGAGCAAACAAGCCCGGTACCCAATTATGGAGAACTGGATAACTATAATGCCGGAAAGACCATTAATTGGGTAAAAGAAGCCACGCATACCGGCATTATGCAGGATCATAATTTAAGCGTCTCTGGTGGAACAGACGCGGTCCATTATTATGTGGGCGGTGAATACCTCAAACAAAGAGGTGTGGAAAAAGGGTATCAGTATACCCGGGCAAACTTCAGGGCCAATATAGATGTTAATGTAACGGATTTCCTAAAAGTAGGGACATCCACATTCTTTACGGCCAATGATTATGGCGGCGGCAGGGCCAATCTGCTGAATGCGACCGCCATGAGTCCCTATGGAAATGAATACAATGCCGATGGG
>DATJDF010000587.1:0-7433 GCA_035497555.1 Arachidicoccus sp.
GAATATATCTTTATCAAACGTAAAATTAAATAGTCTGAAGCTAACCCAATTAATACCCTGCAGGTAATGCACCCACTCCCCACTGCTCATTCGGTTTCGGGCCCATCTGTAAAACCAGGCTACCGCCCTTCAGTAGCTCGCTGGCAGAGAAATAGAAATTATGCAGGGCCTTGCCATTTAAGGTTGCACTTTGCACATACTGATTGGTTCTGGAAACATTTTTTGCTTCTACTGTAAAGGCCTTGCCCCTACCGTACTGCTTATCCAGATTTATAGTCACCTTTTCAAATATGGGGCTGCCGATCTCATAAATCGGCTGCGCACTGGCGCCACCATCTGTCTGGAACAGGCCCAATGCCACCATGACAAACCAGGCACTCATCTGCCCCTGATCTTCATCTCCTAAATAAGCATCTGACACTCCAGTACCGTAATACCGGTCCAGGATACTTCTGGACCATTTTTGGGTCAGCCAGGGCTTTCCAGCCCAGTTAAACAAAAAGGCAAATTGCATGGATTGTTCGTTTCCCTGTATTACCGGGTAATCCCAGTATTGATCTCCAGGTGCATTATAACGAAGTTTAGCACTTTCTTTGAAGCCCCAGGACAAGCGGTCTACGAACCGGTCCTTACCAATCTGATCTATTAATCCAGGAACATCCTGCGGCACATAGTAAGTCAGCTGCCAGGCATTCCCTTCTACATAATGCTCATTTGCACCGGAACGGAACGGATCAAAGTCCGGGAACCAGGTGCCATCGGATTTACGCATACGGGCGTAGCCCGATGCGGTATCTATGACATTTTTCCACCAGGTGCCTCTATCCTTGAACTCCCTGTAAACAGCTGAATCCCCAAGAGATTTTGCCATTTGAGAAACGGTCCAGTCATCATAACAGTATTCCAGGCTATTTGAGAAGCGGCCCTGATCATAAGGCACATAATGATGCTTTAAATAAGGGATCAGATCTCTGTTTCCTGCATATCCGGAATTTCCTACTTTCTGTGAAGGAGTTGTCTGCATTTTAACCATGGCCTTTAAAGCCTTATTCGCGTCATAATCACGGATACCCATCTGATAAGCCCCTACCATAAGCGGTATCTCATGTTCAGCAACCATCACTGGAATGTAATTCATGCCTGCTGGCCCTTTGGCCAGCCAGCCATTTGCGTCATACATGGCCAGTTGAGATTTCACCCACTTAGAAGACCAATCAGGATATGCCAGGTTCCAGAGCTGGTTCAGGTTCCAGAAAGTATTCCAGAACGCATCACAGCCCAGCGCTACACTATTTGTATCTTTTAGCTGTTGAGTCCTGCCAGAAGCATCCACCCATTTTCCGTCAACATCACTCCAGATGTTACGACTCGCCATTGACCGGAATAAATTGGTATAAAACCTTTTCTTCTCTATGCGGTCATTAGATGTGATCTGTAACTTACCAAAAAGACCGTTCCAGGTGTCTTTATTATATTGGCGGACCTTATCAAAACTCCATCCAAAAGGATCTGTCACTTCTTTCTTTAAATTTTCGGCTGCGCCAGCAAGACTTACCAGGGAAATCCCTGTCCGCACCTGGACAGCAGGATGCTCCCTGGTATCAAATTCAACAAAAGCCCCCGCCGAACTGGGATTCATAATATGCACTAAATCCCCGGAGCCAATTGTATCTCCGGACCAGGTCCCGAACTTTTTAATGGGATGATCAAATTCCATAACAAAATGCACTGTATAATCCTGATCTACACCACCGGACCAGACATTTTTTGAGTATTGTCTGGCAGATCCTTCCAGACGGTACTCACTTACTTTTTTTAGCGTTACCTCTTTGAGCCGGTAATTATATTCAGCCGGGATCTTCAGATCCACCATAATTCTGGCATCTGCTCCCTTTGCATAGGTATACCGCTGGAAACTGCAGCGCGTAGTCGCCGTAAGCTCGGCTTTTATATGATGATCCGTGAGTAAAACTTTGTAATAACCCAGATCAGAAACTTCACTGGATTTATCCATTTTTGAACGGTATCCTGTTTCCGGATGTTGAAGACTGCCCACTTTTGTCTTGAGCGGCCCACTGGTTGGGAAAGTGCCAAGTCCTGCGAGTGTCCATTCATGAATATGGCTAAATGTACCCACACTTTCATAAATGGGATCATAGCCTGCTGTCCAGCCTGCATCCTGGTTATCGGGGCTCAATTTCACCATACTAAAGGGCATCCAGGGTCCCGGTGCAATCATCCATCTGGAATGCGCTGTTCCCATACGGGTATCCACATAATCTGCCGGAGTCGCTTTGGGTTCAGGTGACCGCGTAACGCGCCCCTTCTGTAATAAATTGCCGTCAACATATATTGCATATTCACTTTCCTTTTGCCGGTTCACCGCAGGCATAGGAACTTCCAGATCAAACCTGCCTGTATCGAGCTTCTGCTCAAAGATGGACTTACCATCGAGCTTTACACTTAATTCAGGCTGGCCAGTTAGTTGTTGAATATCCACTAGTAGCGGTTGAAAAGAATGCTGATCATTTTCAACTGTATAATCCGCCGCTTTTACACTACGTAAATAGGCTTTATTAGGTTGTACCAGTGCAACACTTTGTTTACTCAACAGACGGACGGCATCAAACACGATCCAAGAGCCATCCAGGCTGGTAATCTCAATGGTGTTACCACCAGACTGCAGCAGGCCATCTACAGGAACATGTATGGTATAAGGATTGGTATTACTGAGATCTCCATCATAGATTTTATTGAGCCCCCCTTTAGGTAACCTGAATTCTTTATTATGACCATTGACAAGTATTTTCACGAGAGCTGGTTTCTCCGCCTGGTACCCCACCAGATCAATAACCAACTCGGCAGACAGATTAGCTGAAACCTCCTTAAGTCCAAAAAGTATATTCAGCACATTAGCCCGTACGCCAGAGGTACCGCCGGTGCCACCAAAACCATCAGCCGGGCCTGGAAGTATATAGGGCCAGTCCTTGCCCGGTTTTGAGTACCCGATCAGATAAAATTTATTCTCCCAGCCAAAATCCCGGGCCAGAAAATCTTTATAGCCATCAGGGCTCAACGCAAACCCTTCCGACCTGCCATCTTTTTTACCAATTGAAAAAATCACAGACGAATTCTTCAGATCGGATCTGTCCACTGCTTCACCTGTTTGGCCAGCTGACCTACCCGCCTGTCTGGCAGATAGACTGCCTGTTTCGATTGGTCCAACACTCGAAGGGCTATTAGACGCATACTTTGGCGTATTTTGCGCGTTAGCGGTACCCGCTAATGCCGTTAATAAACAAAAACAACCCGATATCCAGCAGCATTTTAATAAATTAGGCCATCTAAAGGCAATTACGGGCTTGCTATAATTATCGGCGAATCGCTTCCCATTAAATCCGTCCACACTTCCTACCCGGTCATGCGCTGGGACAGGTAGGCCGTCATAAACAAATGCGCTATTTTGCGAATGCGGATTATTTGTCAATTTTCTTTTTACAATAAGCATCAATTAATCTTTTTATGGTTTAACCGTATATGTTTTATGTTGTAATTTTTATTGAACAGATGGTGGTGGTACCTTCACTCCCCAATTTGTATTGGGCTTTTCCCCCATCACAAACTGAAGTGTACCGCCCTGCATCAATTCGTCGCGGTAGATCCAGCACTTATCCCAGGGTTTTCCATTCCAGGTAGCCGACTGCACATAGACATTGTTTGGACTATTATTCTCTGTTTCTATCACTAGATTTTTATTGTTACCCAGTTGTATATGCACCTTATCAAAGGCAGGGCTACCAAATTCGATGACAGGTCTTCTGTCCGTCAAACCTTTTACGTCAAATAACCCCAGGGTGTTCATGACCAGCCAGGCGCCTAATTGCCCCTGATCCTCATCCTGGCCATACCCGTAGCCGTGAATTCGCTCTGTACCATAAAACTGGTCACAGATCGCCCGGGTCCATTTCTGAGTAAGCCAGGGCTTACCTGAAAAATTAAATAACCAGCTCAGCTGCATATCCGGTTGATTGCCCTGGTTATACTGCGCTTGCACGCCGGCAAAGGCATCTATTTTCTTACCGCCACCAAAATCCAGTTTTTCTGAGGAGGTAAAAATGCCGTTCAAGCGTTCATTAAACGCTGTTTTACCCATAGCTGCAATTAGACCAGCGGGGTTCTGGGGTACAAAATAGCTATACTGGATAGCATTGCCTTCCTGAAATCCACGCCAGGGTTCATTAGGATTAAAATTTTCAATAAATCGGCCCGTGGTATCCTTTGGCCGGATCAGCTTTAATGCAGGATCGAATAGCTTGTTCCAACCACCTGCATACTCCATAAAAGTCTTGTAATCGTCAGCCTTACCAAGTACTTTTGCCAACTGCGCAGCGGCAAAAGCACTGAAGCTATATTCTAAAGTATGGGACGCCGAGAAATTAGAACCCGCTGGCGTGGAACGCCCTTGCTTTATATAAGGTACATAACCGTGATCTAAAAAGGATTTGATATCTTCCTTTCCGGGACCTACCGGGCGGTTTTCCCAACCCAGTTCATTTTTCCTAATAGCAGCATAGGCTTTGTCAATATCAAAATCCCGAAAACCACACTGGTAACCTGCCGCAATGACTAAACCGACAAAGTTGGTCCCAACGCCGGAGGCGTACTGACTATTAACGATGCCATCTCCAAACCAGCCGCGCTTTTTAGAGAGTTCAAGCTGTGTATGGATAAAATCACGGTAATAATGAGGATAGCTAAGTGCCCATAGCTGTGTCAGGTTCCAATAGGCGCCCCAAATCGCATCTGTATTGATAAAATTAAAGCCGGAATGGCTATTTTCCTTCCCGTCAGTTGCCACGGATGGCAACTGGCCTATCTCACCGCCAGCAAGTGGATACGCCCCGTTTACATCATTGGTAATGCCACGGCCCAGGAGTGCATGATAAAGACCTGTATAGAACTTTATTTTCCGGTTTTTAGATAATGAATCTTCCGACGCTCCTTTTACATGAATAACTGATAACTGCCGCTCCCACTCATCCTGTGCCTGCTTCCTGGCCGCATCAAAGGATAGACCTGTTGCTTCCGCCTTAAAATTGATGGCAGCGTTTGCGGTTGAGGTATAGGACAAACCTAATTTCACTAAAATCTGTTCATCTGCACTGGTCTTATAATTTAAAAATAGTCCTGCTCCTTTTCCATCAGCAGACCTGCTATTCTGATTAATTGAACTGCTTGTAAAACTGCCGGTCGATAAAGGCGCCCTACTGAGTTCCCCCCAGAAATACATGCATACCAGACCATCAGGGTCATTTGTTCTCAGATACTTGGGAAAGGTCTTTACATAGCCTTCAAAATGACGACTATCAATCATCCTTATGCTGGCCGCCTTGACCGGTCCACTTTCTCCCTGCACATTACCGATATCCAAGATAATCCGGGACGCATCACTTTTTGGAAAAGTAAACCGCTGAAACCCCACTCTTTTGGTAGCAGTGAGTTCAGCGGTAATACCATAATCATCTAGTAAAACCTTATAATAACCGGGTTCCGCGGTTTCATTTTTATGCTGAAAATGCGAACGGTAGCCATTTTTACTGGAACTGCTTAGTTTACT
Source organism: Arachidicoccus sp. (assembly GCA_035497555.1). GTDB lineage: Bacteria > Bacteroidota > Bacteroidia > Chitinophagales > Chitinophagaceae > Arachidicoccus. Next base: position 5,618 of record DATJDF010000587.1, read on the forward strand.
GGTATCACCGGGATAGACATGTAACGGACCCGTAGCGGGCATAATAGATACACCGCCTAATTGCCATTCATGGAAATTGACAAATCCTTCAATCGTTTTATCCCTTGGATCATAACCCACCGCTTCCCACCCCGAAGCATTACCGTAATGACCATTGGTCGACGGTGCCAGTTTCGCCATCCCCTGCGGCACAGCCGCAGGGGTGTAAAAAAACCAGCGGCTATGCGCAGTTCCAATATTTGGATCGACATATTTTATCAGGGACTGTGAGAAGCCTGTTGAACTCAATAGTAATGTAGCCAACACGAATATGAATAAGGCCGATACGCTTCTTGCTTTAAGTTGCGTGTAAACAGGATTTTCAATTAAAATGCTGCCCACCGTTTTGTCCGCGTTCTCTCGGCCTTTGCTACTTACTTGTTGATTCCATTTCATAAAAATATGCATCCTTTTTCTTAACTTTTTTATGTTCTAGTTTACCCGTTCAATGCCAGTTTTGCAAAACCATTTTACTGCTCAGTCATTAAAATCCCGGGTTCTGAGGTCTTAAAGCCGGGTTACGCTGCAATTCAGTGGGTGGTAATGGCAGTAACAGGTCTTTTTCTGCGTATTTCTGTCCACGGCCATTACTATGCCCAATAATACTGGAGAAGCTTACCTGATGCTGTGCATTTACATCGGGGTATAACCTGGTTCTTTGCATATCAAACCAGAAATGGCCCTCCATGGCTAATTCACGGTACCTTTCTGCAAGGATCATGTTTCTCCTTTGCGCTTGCCCCGCAGGTACCGCTGGCGTGTGCACATAGGCTCTTTTCAAAATGGGCTGCAGATACGGGCCCGGATCCTGGTTCAGTTCATTGGCCGCTTCGGCGGCGATAAGCTGAACATCAGCCATACGGTAGACAGACAGGTATTTACCGGAAGAAGCCGTACCAAATATTGCCGAGCTGTCAAACCAACGAAACGGCAAGGTAGCAAATTTCAGGGTGGTCAGGCTACCACTGTTGTTTCTGTAAGTAAAAGAATTGTGATAGAACTGCCGGTTATGACGCCGGATATCATTGGTACTGTCATACATGTCAAGTAACTGCGGTGAAGGTGTCCATGGGTTGGTCATTAAGGTATACTGCACCTTCAGGTTTGAATTTGGAATCGGTACCGGGAAAGAATTCGGCAGGGTATATTCCGGAAAGGCCGACTGCTCGATGGCAGCATTGTACTCAATAAAATAAAGATACTCCGAACCCTGATCAAAACTATTTATCCGGAGCTTGTCAAAGGCGGTGGTACTGCCAGAAGCCTGGAACAAGTCGTAACCGCCGCCGCTCTGTAAAATTCCTTTCGCCGTTTCCAGGGCTTTCTGATAAGCCGGAGCGCCTTTTTTTAAGGGGTAGCCTGCCATGGTCAGATACACTTCCGCGAGAACGACCTCTACGGTTCCTTTAGATATCCTGTTACCGTTACTGCCCATCGGTTTATCTGCTAACTGACCATTATCCTTCGCCCAGGTCAGATCCGCCACAATGGATGAATATACAGAATCTACTGACGATCTGGGTGCATAGAGATTATCCAATGAAACATAAGGATCCAGTACAAGTGGAATAGCCCCGAATAACCGGACAAGAAAATAATAATCGAGTGCCCTGATGAACCGGGCGTTTGCCAGTATAGGCGCTTTTTCATCTGTTGAAATAGCCGTACTGCCCTCTACCTTTGAAATGATGGTATTAGCACTCGCAATCGAGCTGTAAAAACCCGACCAGAGGCCACCTAAGTAATTGTCAGAGGTAGCAGCCGTCTGGGAGAGGGA
>DATJDF010000588.1:0-7599 GCA_035497555.1 Arachidicoccus sp.
CTTCCACATCCTTCCAAATAACCAGTTCAGAGCTGTTAAGAAGATTGGCGAAGATAGCTGCGCTGTAATCACTGCCTTCCCTGCCCAAAGTTGTATTTTCGCATTGGTCGGTAGAGCCTATAAAGCCCTGTGTGATCACGAAATTTGTTTTTTCCAGAAGGGGTAGCAACTTTGTGGAAACCGCATTCTCAGTTGTGTTCCAGTCAACGACGCCTTCCTGGAAGTGATTGTCAGTCCGTAATACATCCCTTACATCGATCCATTCATTATCTATTTTAATTTCCTTTAGGTAGCTGCTGACGATACTGGTACTCATCAATTCTCCGACACTGACAATCTGATCATAATAATAGCCGTATTCCCGGACAGGCTGATCATGCAGCAACCATTCAATTTCTGTAAACAGGTCAGCTAATTGAGCGATACATTTATTGAAGGTTAGAACAAGCAGGTATTTTGCGATCGTCAGGTGCTTTTTTTTGATATCATAAAATAAATGGAGCGCTTCCTCCTTTCTGCCTTCAAAAAAGGCTTCAGCAACCTTTTCCAGGGCATTGGTTGTTTTGCCCATCGCTGAAATGATAATTAATATTTTTTCGTCCTGATACCCTTCCAGTATTTTGCCGACATGTTTAACATGATCTACATCCTGGACGCTGGCACCGCCAAATTTGAATACCCGCATGTGTTAATTATTGCTTTATGAATAGAGCAAATATACTCTTTAACTCAATAGAAAATAAGCGTGAAAACAGGAATAATTGCTGGTGGATTCTAAATTATGGATTAATTTGCGCCAATGGCAAATACAATTATCTCTGTTCAGGATCTGGTCAAGAATTATGGAAGCTTTCAGGCGGTGAAAGGCATTTCCTTTGATGTGATGGAAGGAGAGATCTTTGGATTACTCGGCCCGAATGGCGCCGGGAAATCAACGACACTGGAAATTATTGAGACTTTACGGCCAAAAACCAGTGGGAAAGTAATGGTAGACGGCTATGATCTTGATAAAGAACCTGGAGAAATTAAAAAAATTATTGGCGTCCAGCTCCAGGCGGCTGGTTATTACCCGGGACTCAACCTGACGGAGCTTGTCCGCATGTTTGCAGGGCTGTATAATAAAAAAATTGATCCGGGGACATTACTGGACTCCGTACAGCTCAGAGATAAAGCAACGAATAAGTTTAAGCAATTAAGTGGGGGTCAGAAGCAGCGATTTTCAATCGCCACAACGCTGATTAATAAGCCAAAGATTATATTTTTGGATGAACCGACGACCGGCCTGGATCCACAGGCCAGACGTAACCTCTGGGATTTGATTGAAGAAATCCGGGCGCAGGGGACAACCGTGATCCTGACAACCCATTATATGGATGAAGCGGAATTCTTATGTGATCGGGTGGCTATTGTAGATGCGGGAAAAGTAATCTCTCTGGCATCGCCGGACGCACTGATTGATGAACTCGTCGCTACCGGATTTGAGCGCCCCAAACAAGTCAAACTCGCAAATCTTGAAGATGTGTTTTTGCATTTGACCGGTAAAATATTACGAGAATCCTAGTGATACAGTAAATTAAGGAGTGCTGATCTTATTTTTATTTCCAATCTTTTTTACAGCGAAAAAATAGTATATAAATGGATATCTCATTAGAATCTATCCGTTATCCAATCGGCCATTTTGAACCGCAACCTTTCAGTGAGGCAAAGCGGACGCAGTGGTTAACGGATTTGGAAAGCCTGCCATTAATACTGGAGTTAGCGATTAGCAATTTAGATGCGGCACAGTTAATGACGCCTTACCGGGAAGGCGGATGGACCATTCATCAGCTGATCCATCATGTGGCCGATAGCCACATCAATGGTTATGTCAGATGTAAATTGGGCCTGACTGAACAAAATCCTGTTATTAAAACATATGAAGAAAAACAGTGGGCACTGTTGGAAGACGCTCAGGCGCCCACGGTTCCGGTAAATGTTTCGCTGACCTTACTACACGCACTTCACCTGCGCTGGGTGAAAATAATGGGCGCTCTAAAAGGTGCAGATTGGGAACGGACCGTACACTTTCCTACAGGCAGTACCAGAACTTTGTGGGATTTGCTGGGCAATTACAGCTGGCATGGACGCCATCACACAGCCCATATAACCGGCCTTCGGGAAAGAAAAGGCTGGTAATCTAATAAATTTATTGACCTAAACCCTAATCGACACATGGACGATCAACTAAAATGGAAGACACTTTCTTCTGAGCAGCTTTTTAATGATACCTGGTTTACTGTTAGAAAGGACCGCTGCGAACGGGCAGACGGAAAAATCATTGATCCCTATTATGTTTTTGAATTTCCCGAATGGGTAACGGCGCTGGCCGTGACCAGTGAGAACGAAATATTACTGGTCAGGCAGTACCGGCATGCACTGGGAGAGGTTGGACTGGAATTACCCGGAGGTTGTGTAGATGCAACGGATGAAAACTTTGAAGATGCTATACGCCGGGAACTCCTGGAAGAAACCGGATATGCGTTCGAATCTGCACATTATTTAGGCAGAATATCAGCCAATCCTTCTACAAACAGTAACCTTATGCATATGTTTGTAGCAACGGGTGGCCGTAAGATAAAAGAACAACAACTGGATGAAAATGAAGAAATTGAAGTGTTGACGATTAGTTTTGATGAGCTCTATCAATTATTGGATGAGAAAAGAATGGTACAGGCCATGCACGTGACAACAATATTATACGGATTACGGTATTTGGATAATTTGTCTTTTAATAAATAAAAATCCTTGAGTACACTTAAAAAAATTGTCGCTATCGGTCCCGAGAGCACAGGCAAGTCCAGCCTTTGTCAGGCCCTTGCCAGCCATTACGGTACCCTATGGTGTCCGGAATATGCTCGTGATTATCTTTTAGAAAATGACAATAATTATTTGGAACCCGATTTAGAGGTGATTGCTAAAGGGCAACTAGCACTGGAAGAGCTGCAGACCAAAGAGGCGGAGCGCAGAAAAGATCCATTTTTATTTATAGATACAGATATGTATGTTATGAAGGTCTGGAGTGAATATAGCTTTGAACGCTGCGCGCATTTTATTTTAGATCAGATTGCAAAACGTCGTTATGATCTGTATTTGTTATGCCATATAGATTTGCCCTGGACGCCGGATATATTAAGAGAATACCCAGATCTGCAGAACCGCCAGGAGTTGTTTCGGATTTATCAGGATCTATTGGAACAACAAAGTGTTCCGTTCGTAGATATTACCGGAGGAAACTTTGAGCGCATAAAGCCGGCTATAAGGGCTATCGACGAACGGTACTTAAATGAAAAATGACCCGTATTATCACGGGTCATTTTTCATTTAAGTCAGGTCGGAATAATAAGCGCATTAATTATTTGATGGATCGACCTGCTTGTCTATATTCCCCCCAGGCTCTTCCGTTACCGGTTTAAAGGCCTTTCTGCTTTTGGCAAAATAATAGAGTGGAAAACCGATAGCGACGATCGCCAAGCCGCCCAAAACATAATTTCTGGTATAGAAAACCAACAGCAGACAGAAAGTGGCGCTCAAAAGGACATAGATTGCTGGAAGTACAGGATATAAAGGTGCTTTATATGGACGATGCGCATCCGGCATTTTCTTTCTCAAACGGAAGATACCGATGATGGTCAACATATAAAAGAGTACAACTACAAAGGATACCATATTCAGTAGGTCTCCATATTTACCACTCAGGCATAACAGCGAGGCCACCAGGCACTGAATCCAAAGGCCATAGGCAGGGACTTCATTTTTATTGAGCTCCCCGGCCTTTTTGAAGAAAAGTCCGTCCTTTGCCATTGTATAATACACACGTGCTCCGGAAAGAATTAGCCCGTTATTACAACCGAAAGTAGAAATCATGATCATTAATGCAATAATCAAAGTTCCTTTCGCACCGAAGGCCTGTAAAGAAGCGGCTACCGCGACACGGTCATTTTGTGCATAGGCAATATCATGAATAGGTAGCACGGCTAAATATACAAGGTTGACCGCAAGATAAAGCACAGTTACAATGAGGGTGCCCAAAAATAAACTCAGGCCGACATTACGTTTGGGGTTCTTAATTTCCCCGGCAATAAAGGTGACATTTTCCCAGGCCACACTACTGAATACAGAGCCAACCATTGCCGTTGCCACCGCACCAAAGGCGGCGAAGGTCAGGTATTGCCTGAAGCTGCCATCGGGGTTGAGGTAATGAAGGTCCCAGGCATCCTGCCAGTTCGCGGTCCAGATCTCAGCTTTAAAGGCCATGAAGCCAAATACAATTAGCCCGAACAGACTCAGTATTTTTATGATAGTAAAAAACGTCTGGATGATTTTCCCATTTCTGATACCTTTTGTATTGAGGAATGTGAGCAGGATAACTGTACCAATTGACAGTAACTGAGCCGCACTTATATTAAAGCCACCTAAGGAAAGTAATATCACATTTTCTCCAACCCCGGGTAGGAGGTAGGCCGTAAACTTACTGAAGGCGACGCCAACGGCCGCAATGGTCCCGGTTTGAATAACCGCAAAAAAACTCCAGCCATATAAAAAGCCGACAAGTGGGTTGTAGGCTTCTTTGAGGTAAACATACTGGCCGCCTGCTTTGGGAAACATGGCACTTAATTCGCCATAGCAAACTGCCGCAAGAATAGTCATTAAACCGGTAATGACCCAGACCAGGACCAGCCAACCGGCACTCCCCACATTACGGGTCATGTCTGAGGCCACAATGAAAATACCGGATCCGATCATGGAACCGGAAACAATCATGGTTGCGTCCATGAGTGTAAGAGAGGATTTAAAAGCGGGCTTTTGAGCGTTCATCATCTTTTAGGGAATAAGATTTTGGTCAATATAATTGAGAATGGCGCTGGTAGCACCTGCATTATTATGCATATAAAGCGCTGCAGAACGGCATGCCTGCTGATAGAATGCATCATCCGTTAAGAGTTGTTGTAATACAGTTTCCAGTTCAAGCACATTATTTACCGGAAATGCTGCACCCGATGCTTCGAGTCCTACTGCTTCCATAAAATGTTCATACACGGGACCAAATAAAATGGGTTTTTCATATACCGCTGCCTCCAGTGTATTGTGGATGCCGTTTTGCCCGAACCCGCCTCCAATAAAGCATATGGTAGCATATTTATAGAGGCGCTTTAATTGTCCGATATTGTCAATAATAAGGGTATAAGTACCTTCTTTTGCTCCGTTTTGCAAATAATCGCTGTAAAGCTGGCTGCCGCTGTAAATATGAAGGCATTCAGCTAGCCGTTCGCTATCAATTTCATGGGGGGCAATCACAAAGCGCATCTCTGGATTTGTCCGCACAAAATGATTCAATTCTTTGTCATCCTCTGGCCATGTGCTACCTGCAATCAATACTTTTTTGTCGGCGCAAAAAGCCTCCATCCCCGGAGTGGGTGTCCAATGCTGATTGATTTCCAGTACGCGGTCAACCCTGGTGTCTCCACATCGGGTGACTCGCTGAATGCCGATCCCTGCCAACAGTTCGGTAGAGGCGTCATCCTGAACAAAAATATGAGAAAAGAATTCAAGCATTTTTCTGTATAAGCTGCCATACCATCTGAAAAAAGGCTGCTCTTTGCGAAACAAGGCAGATACAAGCAGCAGCGGGATCTTTTTTTCATGGATGGCCTTTAAGTAAAAATACCAGAATTCATACTTTACAAAAATGACCAACTTCGGTTTGGTGATATTCAGAAAACGCCGGGCATGATACTGTCCGTCCAGTGGCAGATAGAATACAGCATCTGCTTTGGGGTATTTTTTATGGATTTCATAACCAGAAGGAGAAAAAAAGGTCAGTAGAATCTTATGATCCGGATGTCGCTGCCGGAGTTGCTCCAATAGGGGGCGGCCCTGTTCAAATTCACCCAGTGAGGCGCAGTGAAACCAGATTACAGGTGCTTTATTACCCTTAAAAGCCTTTTGGAGTTTTTTGAAAATTTTAATCCGACCTTTATACCAGCTTCTTGCTTTTGGGTTGAATACAGAGGCGATTTCTATACCGCAAGCATACAAAAAAATAAAAATTCTATAGAGAATGATCCCCATTGACTGCAGATTTTATACAAGATAATATATTTTCCTTATCCGATGGGGCAAACCACTGGAAGTTTTCATCTTTTTTAAACCAGGTCATCTGCCTTTTGGCATAATGACGGGTATTTTGTTTAATGGATTCAACGGCTTTTGCGCGTCCTGTTTTTAAATCAAAATAGTCAAACAGTTCTTTATAGCCTACTGTTTGAAGCGCATTAAGGTCCCGAAAGGGAAGGAGGTCCTGCACTTCTTTTTCAAGCCCGGCGGCCAGCATCTGATCTACCCTTAGGTTAATGCGTTCATAGAGAATGGCTCTGGGTAATTCCAGACCTATTTTAATTACTTTAAAATTCCTTTGTTGCGGCTCATTTTTACGAAATTCGAGGATAGAAGTACCGGTAGCCAGTTTGAATTCCAGACCGCGCATTAAGCGTTGCGGATTTGCCTGCTCAGCCTGTGCCCAAAAGGTCGGATCCTGAAGCCGGATTTGTTGTTGGAGCCAGGGTAGGCCGTTTTTATTATACTGCTCGGTTACTCCCTGACGGATGGACATGGGGATGGGTGGCATATCATCTACCCCTTCAATTAGCGCCTTCAGATACAGTCCTGTTCCTCCAACGACTAATACGATCCCAAAGCGTTCAAATAATTCATCCAGCACTTTTAATCCGTAAGCCGCATAGGATCCTGCATTCACAGTCTCCTGAATACTATGCGATGCAATAAAATAATGATGCACCTGCCGGAGTTCCTCTGGAGAAGGTCGGGCAACACCAATGTTTAATTCCTGGTAACATTGACGGGAATCTGCCGACAGGATTTGTGTTCCCAATTTCTCTGCCAGCCATATAGCTAATGCCGTTTTGCCCGATGCGGTTGGTCCGGCAATGACGACGACAGTTGGGTTATGTGGTGAAACCTTATTCATGGAACTTTTACCGCTTCTGTAAGCGGTCTATTTCGTGATGACATAATTATGGATGTCTTCCAGGTTTATCTTATCTCCTGAAAGGATAATCAATCGCTCTACTACATTTCTCAACTCGCGAATATTGCCACGCCAATTATGCTCCTGAAGTGCTTTCAATGCGTCTTTTTCGATCAGTTTGACTGGTTGGCCATATTCCCTGGCAATATCTTCCAAAAATTTTGTGACCAGCAGTGGGATATCTTCTCTCCGGTTATTCAGCGATGGTGTATGTATGAGGATAACGCCCAGGCGGTGATATAAATCCAGCCGGAAGTTTTTTTCTTCAATTTCTTTTAGCAGGTCCTTATTCGTTGCTGCGATTACCCGAACATCTACATTGATTTCTTTTTCCCCTCCCACACGTTGGATCTTGCCTTCCTGTAAGGCTCTTAATACTTTTGCCTGAGAGCTTAAACTCATGTCGCCCACTTCATCCAGAAATAAAGTACCCCCATTTGCCTGTTCAAATTTACCGATATGTTGTTTGACAGCAGAAGTGAAAGATCCCTTTTCGTGACCAAATAATTCACTTT
>DATJDF010000589.1:0-16964 GCA_035497555.1 Arachidicoccus sp.
TGACCGTATGCGTCTCCATTATTTGATTCAGATGATCGCCGTCGTACATATATATATTATCAAAGAAAACCAGGCGGCTGTCATGCAAAATGCAGGCATTGATCACATTTTCCATGATCACCGGCCAATCCCGTTGCCAGATCTTAAGATTATAGGGCAGTCCGGCTGTGAGATAAACAACCTCTGCACCCTCGACCGCCGCATTTACCTGCTCTGCTATAGTAAGATCCGCAGGGAAAAGCTGATCCTGGTCATTCACCTTTTGAGGGGTACGGCTGACCAGCCGTATTTCTTTACTATAAATCCTGAGGGCACGTGCCAGTTCCTTTCCGATGGCACCTCCCGCGCCGAGTATTGCCTGCATGGGAATTGTTTTTACATGATGAATATTTGTGTTCCGGATGCGCAAGCGGTATCACTTTGCTTCTCACAACTCTCAGGGTCCGTCCCGGCAAACTGCCTATCATATGGATTTAGGTGTCAGGTCCGACTTTCACGACTGCTTTTGCTCTGTAAAGTTAAGTGATTGTAGCTTTTTTTAGACAAAAAAGCACAAAATTTCGGTAAACAGTCAAATATCCTGGATAAACTGCTAAAAATTGCGGGGTAAATTATTTTTGTGTAAAATCTACGTAAACCCGGGTAAACCGAAGGAGGAAGGCCAGCAGTTTGTTTTGCTCATTAAACCGGCCGGCATCTGAATAATAAAATAACAGAAGTAATCTGAAATTCTTTTCTCTTACGTTCGTGACTCCCGGAGCACCGACAGCGGATACGGTGAATAATAAGTACAATTTTCAGTAAATTGCACTAAGTTCATGCACAGTCAGCAAATCAAAACCGCAATCGACAAAACTATGGTCAAATATTCAATGAATGAGAAGCACCCTCATGGTTCGGTCCCTCCTTCCAACTGCAGGCATAACCGGCAAAATCACCCTTATGCCAAATCTTTTATACTTCCCCTTCTTATCTGCTGGATCAGTTTACTGCCTCCAGCAAATTTACAGGCGCAGGAAAATAAAGAATTATTGATGAATGAAAATGCGGGCATTCGGATAAATCAGGTTGGATTCTTTCAAAAAGGTCCTAAACAGGCCATTATTGAAGGCGTTGAGCGCAGTGCTGTCCCTTTTTATGTTGTCCGGTTAAATCAATTTGCAGATACGGTCTTCAAAGGTCAGGGCCAGCCATCAGGAAAAGACGCCTATAGCGGTGCAGAAAACCAATTGGCAGATTTCAGTGCTTTAACCCAGCCGGGAGACTACTTTCTTTCTGTACCGAACGGTGGACAGTCCTACCCTTTCAAAATAATGGCAGATCCATTTCAATATCTTACGATGGCGGCCATTAAAGCCTATTATTATAACCGAGCCTCCATGGATCTTCCGCCTTCTTTTGCCGGAGCCTGGTCCAGAAAGAGCGGTCATCCCGATACGCAGGTATTTATTCACCCATCGGCCGTATCAAAGCAGCGGCCAGCCGGAACGGTTATCAGTGCCCCGGGCGGTTGGTACGACGCAGGTGACTATAATAAATACATCGTGAATTCAGGGATTACGATGGCAACTTTGTTTAATGCCTATAGCGATTATCCTGTTTTTTTCCAGCAATTAAGGGTGGCCATCCCGGGCCACACAAATCAATTACCGGATATCCTGGATGAAGCACTTTATAATTTAAGGTGGATGCTTTGCATGCAGGACCCAACTGACGGGGGCGTATACCATAAGCTGACTGCTGCCGCCTTCGACGGAATGGAAATGCCGGACAAAGATCATGACCGGCGCTATGTTGTACAGAAATCGACCGCAGCAACACTTGATTTTGCAGCGGTGATGGCCCAGGCAGTACGCGTATTCGAACCGTTTAAAGATAAGCTGCCTGGCCTGATAGATAGTTGTCTTGTTGCCAGCAAATCTGCCTGGCAATGGGCAGCTGGACATGCCCATGATTATTATGACCAGGAAAAACTGAATAAGGAATTTAAACCCGCCATTACAACAGGGGCCTATGGCGATCAAGATCTGCGGGATGAAACCTATTGGGCAGCAACCGCTCTACTTCTGGCTACGGGAGATACCACCTACTTACAAAGTTTACGGCAGCATGCACCGGAACATTTAACAACCCCCTCATGGTCCTCTGTAGACGCGCTCGCAGATGCGCTGCTTATTAAAAGCTTACAGCCCCGAGACATAAAGTTACTTCCGGGTTGGAGTGCGGCGCAACAAGATATATTACGTGTCAGTATCGCGGGTGCCAAAAAGCGGCTATTGACACTTGCTGACCAGCTTATAGGGCAGCCAAATGCTGGCAATGCAACCGTTATGGGAGGTCGCAGCCAAGATTTTGTCTGGGGAAGCAGTAGCGTCGCCGCCAATCAAGGCATGATATTGTTACAAGCCTATCAACTGACCAGTGCTCCCCAATACCAGCATGCGGCCATCTCCAATCTGGATTACCTGCTGGGCCGCAATACTACCGGCTACTGTTTTGTCACAGGTTTTGGCGCTAAATCTCCGATGCACCCCCACCACCGTATATCCATCGCAGACGGTATCCAGGATCCCGTTCCCGGTTTTTTGGTGGGCGGACCGAATCCAGGGCAGCAGGATGGTGTAAAAAACTATCCCAGTAAAACGGCGGACCGTTCCTATACAGATCAGGACGCAGCCTATGCATGTAATGAGGTGGCCATTAACTGGAATGCGCCCCTAATCTACCTGATCAGTGGATTAGAGGCGAGTCAGTCCTCAGAAAGTAACAAACAATAATTTTTAAAATTTCACACTTATAATTTTGAAATACCAATCAATAATTGCACCTTTGAAAAAGCGCATTATAAAGCAGCTATCTTCAGAAGCTTTTTAATGTTTCAACGATTGGTATGCCGGTTTTCAACCTGGAATTTTTATACAGCAACCGCAAAAATTGAAATCGATTTTTGTGTGTAGGCATGTATTATGCTTTGGCATAACCGAAGCTGATCCAGCGATTATTCAGTTTGAAGCAGGGTAAGCAAAAATTCGTTTAGACTTTGGATTAGAAAAGGGTTAGGATTAAGATAAAGGTTAGGACAATTCCTGGAATGGTCACCGGGAACTATCCCAACAAAAAACATTGCAAGCAGATTGAAGATGCCTTTAAACAGCCGAAAAAAAGCACAAGCCATGATGGTTGAACAGACATGCCTGTTTTATCTGTTATTGCAATTATTCCAGCTCATCTCTATACATATACTTATGGCCATCAAACCCAAAAACCCGGTTTAGCGAATGTCGGAAAACGGCGGACAGTTGCTTTCCATGTACTTACAACTGTCCGTCCTTCCTCCGGCATTGTGCCTAAAAAAAGCATAGGGAGATATAGCCTAACCTAATTTTATACCACTATCAGCCATACGCCGCCACTAACGCCACAACATTTTCCAACCTGGGAATACTAGCCGCAATCAGGATAAGCATGTCCCTTGTTCTGCGTTAAACGCCGCAACTTAGGATAGCGCGCTTCGTAGAAGACCTGCTGTGGCCTATTGTCCGTTTCCGTATACCAGCTTCCTTCAATAGAACCACTTAGTGCAAATACCGGTGACATGGCAAGTTCTTTTACCACCTGCGCTTTCCCAATTGCCACCTGGTAATCTCCAAAACCCATTTGCGCTTTATGTAAAAGTTCATAGATTTCGTTAACCCTTTCATTTTCTGCATTCAATGCCTTTACAACAGCTGCCAGCATTTGACTGACGGGCTTCAGTAATTGCAGTGTTTGTGTTTTTCCCAGTTCCGTTAGCTGCTGGTCAAATACAGTCCACTGCTCCAAAAATAAGCGGGCTGATTCAATGGTAAAATTATTTAGCAAGGCGATATCCACCTTGAAAAAATGAGCAATTTCCTGGCGAAATTCTTTTTGCACGATAGCCGTGGATTCAATCAGAGATATCTTTGCCTGGGTCCAGGTGCCACCCAGACCATCGGCCATCTCCTTTTGCTGGATGCCCAGCAACAATCGCAGACGCTTAATATTTTCACCATGATGAATCAAGGGCTTAGTACCCGTCTTTTTCGAAAAGTTTGTTTTTTCCATAGTCGGTTTTATTTTTAGCAAACAGCACACCTGTCTTGTCTTAATTTGCCCGGTTTATCAAAATAATCCAGCAAGATTTAAAACAACACAACATGCCTCATAAAGCAATTTTGCTTTCTGTTAGTAACAATTATTACATTGAAGCAACAAAGTTATTCAAAAATATCTAATTCGTCGACCGACCAGTGCATTTTGAAATTTCCCCCGTTTATTTTACTGCGAAAGGAGTAAGTGCCTGCTGCCATAATTCGATCGCAATAGCCATCTCTGTTTCATCCAAAGAACAATAACCTATACGAATGTAGGCATTCTGTAAAGCAATATTTGGTTGGAAAAAATAGCCACTGCCATCCCCAATTTTCAAACCCAGTTTCCCTGCATTCAGCGCAACTGCCTTAGCACTTATATTATTTTTATACTTTGCCCAGATGGCCATACCACCATCAGGGCGCTCAAATGCCAAATAATCACCTAATTGCTCCTGAAGTAATCGACAGCTATTGTCCAACCGCCCCTGATAAACCTTATGGGACTTTTTCATGTGGCGGTCAATATCACCAGCGATCAAAAGTCCCGCGATAGCTTCTTCCAGCAGCTGTTCACCCTGCCGGTCAATTAACCTCCGCAGCGCCGCGGCTTCGCTTATCACAAGTTCCGGAGCCACCATAAAACCAATTCGGATGCCGGGTGCAATGGTTTTGCAAAAGGATCCTACATAAATTATATGCCCCCCCGCATCCAGGCTCGCCAGCGGTAAAAGCGGATTGCTTGCAAAGTGATAATCAAAATCATAATCATCTTCAATTAACGCAAATCCATACCTGCAGGCCAGATCCATTAGTCGCATACGCCGCTCTGCACTAAGCGTAACGGTGGTTGGACGGTGATGATGTGGGATAAGATAGATAAGCCGTGGCGCTTTCTTTTTGCACAACTGCTCAATCCTGTCTACATCCATACCCTCTTTATCTACGGGAATCAGGACCAGATCAGCTCCTGCAAGCATAAAGGTTTTATTTGCCTCCATATAACCGGGTTCTGGCACAAATACAGTATCTCCTGGACGGATGAGAAGCTGGGCAGTCAAATAGATGGCCATCTGCGTCCCTTTGGTTATCAGGATTTCTTTTTCAGTGACCTGCATTCCCCGGGTTCGGTTCAGAAACTTCGCAAGTTCTATCCGAAGTCGATAGGACCCTTGTTCGGGTCCATACATCAGAAATGGATTTGAAGGCCGACTTTTCCCAAATCTTCGATATTCCCGCACCAGCTGTTCAATGGGTGCAAGTCTGGGATCGGGAAAACCATCATCAATTCTATACCGGGGCGTTGTCTGCCCAATGCCGCTGATTGTTACATTTTGGGCTGTCAGGGATTCACGGGAAGCCGGCCATCTTGTTTCAAGCGAATAACCGGGTTGCCGGCTGCGTACCAGTTTTTTAAAATTCCCGCTTAAAGCGCGCGCCGGGATATCCGGCAGATGACTTGATATATATATACCACTTCTTTCTTTGGTTTCCACCCATCCCTGGGCATCCAATTCCTCATAGGCTGCCACCACCGTTTTACGGTTAAGTTGAAGATCTTGTGCCAGTTCTCTTGAAGAAGGGAGTGCAAGCCCTGGTTTTAATATGCCGCGACGGATCAACTGAATAATTTCAGCTGCTATTTGCTGGTATATTGGACTATGCTGCTTGTCTTTTTTCAATGAAACCCGGAGAAATTTCTCAATCATAACTGGACCCCTCATTATTTTAAAATTGGACCACTAAGGTAATCCAATTAAAAGATAATTTTATGCCTTCGTAATAAAAATTTATAAAATCAAATACTGGAATGATGTTGAAAACAAGAATGAATATTGGAAAGGCAGAACCCAAACTGTATAAAGCAATGTCGGCTGCAGATAATCTCTTACCAACATTAGCATTGGAGTCTAAGCTCCAGGAACTTATCAGGATCCGGGTTTCACAGATTAACGGATGTGGTTACTGTATCGATAGCCACACCCAGGCGGCGCTGGAATTAGGAGAAAGCACGCAGCGTTTAATGGCGCTTGCGGCATGGTGGGAAACACCTTTTTTTACTGAAACGGAGCAGGTCGTCTTAAAACTGGCAGAAGAAGTTACCCGTATTCATAAAGGCGGCGTCTCTGATGAAACCTATGCACGGGCACTGGCAGTACTTGGAGAGCAAAAATTGGCGCAGGTGATTTTCGTTACCGTTACAATAGGCAGCTGGAACAGGATTGCAATTTCCATGCATATGGTAGCAGGGGAGTAATTAGACTTATGGATGCTTCCTTTTCAATTGCTTTTTATTAAAAATATAATGAAACGACAATTATGTCTTCAGCAATGATCTGTACCACTTGCGGTACACAATATTCATCAAAGCAGCCTCTACCACCACTTTGTCCTATCTGTGAAGATAGCCGGCAATATATTCCTTTAACGGGACAGGGTTGGATTGGCACGGAAGAACTCCAAAAGCAGTCCCGGATCCGAATTCAGCCGCTTATCCCACCTGGACCAGCATTGTCGTTGACGGGAAGCACCGGTGTGGAGCAGCGCTCCGGATTAAATAATCGACCGGGTCTCTATGCACTGCAGGTCGAACCAAAATTTGCATTGGGCAACAGGGCTTTACTCGTCGTAACCAAAGATGGAAATATATTATGGGATTGTATCCCGTCCATAAACGAAGAAATTATTCAGTTTATCCAGGCACTCGGTGGCCTTAAGGCCATCGCCATTTCTCATCCACATTATTACAGCAACATGAATGACTGGGCCGCAGCATTTGATTGCCCGGTATTTCTGCATAAGTTGGACGAACAGTGGGTCATGCGCAAAGGTCCAAGGCTTCACTTCTGGAGTGGTGATCAATTGCAACTAACGAAAGAAATACGGATTGTCCACACAGGTGGCCATTTTCCCGGTAGTTCGATACTGGAGGCCCCCACCCTTTCTAAGGGTGGTACGGTATTATGTGGCGACAGTTTATATGTTGCCCGCAGCAAAAAACATATCGCTGTTATGTACAGTTATCCTAACCAGATTTTGTTGTCTCGGGAAGATTTCAATACCTTCGAAGAAAGGATGTCTGCCGTTACTTTTGACACTTTATACGGTGCATTTGACTATCAGGACCTTACATTGAATGCACGCCAGATTTATGAAAAATCAATGCAGCTTTATAAGGCCGCATATCAGCTATAATTTGATTCATTGATTCCCTTACCATTATAAATCGACAAAATGCGCTTCCAAAATAATGAACAGTACATTCTTGAGGATGAATTCCTGCAATTACGGCCTTTGCGCATGCTCGATCTGGACCTTTTGCTTCGCTATGCCTTAGATGAACCAGAACTATGGCAATACAACGCGTATGGTGCCGAAGGCAAGGACCGAATGAAAAGTTATATACAAAGGGCCCTAACAGCCAAGGCACTGGGTCAGCAATACCCCTTTATTGTTTTTCACAAAAAGACCGAACGCTATATTGGCTGTACACGCTACTATGCGATATCCCAGGAAAACGACAGTCTAGAAATTGGTTACACCTGGTACGGCAGCAAGTTTCAAGGAACTGGAATTAACAAGAATTGTAAATACCTGATGCTTCAGTTTGCTTTTGAACAAATGCAGGTGCAGCGGGTGGGTTTTAAGGCTAGTATACATAATCAAAGAAGCAGAAATGCACTGCTCTCGATTGGCTGTAAATCTGAAGGTGTACTTAGAAATCACGGCGCCGATGCCGCAGGCAATCGGATTGATATGATGGTATTCAGTATTATTCGCCCTGAATGGCTGGATGGATTAAAGGATGAGCTCTGGGAAAAAACATTAAAAGCTCAATAAATTAAAAGCATCCCAGGACATAAATGGGGTAACCGGACCGTGGGTTATAATAACCCGCAGTCCGGTTACCCCATTTACCTGATTTTTCCAGATTTGATAGTTGACACCTGTTACACGGTTGTGCTTACTGCAGGTAAATCCAGGTTTATTTGTCGGGTTCGAAGTCCAGTGAGACACCGTTCATGCAATACCTTTTGTAAGTTGGCGCCGGACCGTCATCAAAAATATGTCCAAGATGAGAATGGCACCGGCCACATTCAACTTCTGTTCTATGCATCCCGTAAGAATTATCTTCTTTATAAACTACTGCGTCTTTGCGAATCGCCTCAAAAAAGCTGGGCCACCCGCATGTGCTGGCAAATTTGGCATCCGAGCGAAATAATTTATTGCCACAGACGGCGCAGTAATAAGTACCCCGGGCTTCACTGTTCCAGTACTGGCCTTTGAAAGGCGCCTCTGTTTCCTGTTCCCTTGCAACTCGGTATAGGGCGGGCGGTAATATTTTTTTCCACTGTTCGTTACTGACATTTAATACAGCAATATCCGTTCTGGAATAATAAGGGTTGTTCGCGTGGGTCGTCGTTTTTGATTGTTGTTCATTTAGTTCCTTGTCCATCATCTTGTTTTTGTTATTTTTAGATTGCCCACAACTACTGGCGGCTACTGATAGCAACAGCAGCATTAAGGTAGTACGCATATAGGCATTGAAATTTTTCATGCTTTTTTTCAGATTGTGCTACAATATACGGCGAAATCAAAGTGTCAGTTGAAAAGGATTTCCCAATTTTTTATAATAAGCGCCGATTTTATGACAAAAATAATCATAATTTGCTTTACCCACCCTACAAGAAGGGGGAATCAATGGAATCTGCACTATCCATTCATTTCCTAATTAATTATTAATCATCCTTTTGCATCCTTCAAATCAATATAAAAACAGAAGAGACATCAAGCATTTACCTGACATCCCTTCCGGTCCTATAAAACGAAAAAAACTATTTAACGATAATTTTACCTTTCATCACCTGGTGAATGCTACAAAAATAATTGACATTTTTCGTAGCAATATAGGTCCAGCTGTCCCCTGCCTGCAAAGTTGGTGATGCCCATTTCTTATTAGGAAAATCTGTCACATCATGCGCAACCAAGTCATTGTTTTTAAAAACAATGGTATCTCCCTTATTCACAACAACTGTGTCGGGCTGAAATTTCATCGCGACGATGGCCACTTCATGCACTGTAGGTTGTTCGGGTGCTGTTGTTTCGATTGGAGCGGTTACTTTTTCTGAATTTTGATTTGAATTATTGCATCCGAGACAACAAACCAATAATAATAAACAAAAGTAACCTACCTGAATTTTTTGTCTCATCCTGTTTATTTATAATTCTTCTGTAACATTTCTGCATGTTCCAGGTGTGTTTTTAATACGGGTAGTACTGTTTCTAAAAGCGATTTTAATGCTGCATTCTGTGCTTGTGGAATTAAAAGTGTTTCTACGGCACCGATGACGGCCTTATGATAAGCGACTTCATTGGCGATATAGGCTTTATCGAAAGCTTTTCCACTTTTTGCATTTAAATCCTTAGTCGTTTTAACGGCACCGGCATTCAGCGACTCCGTAACGGCATTATTCTTTGGTGTCACTTTTAACTTGGTGACTAGTTTGGTCGCGGTCTTGATAACAGAAGCATGGTCTTCAGCCATGGTCTTGGCAAATCTTAACACACCTGCATTCTTAGACTTCTTTGCTGCAATGGCTGCATAATTAACGTCGATCTGATTGGCCGTTACGGCAACTGAGGCAATTTCTGCATCAGAGAGTTTTGTTGTTTGCGCATTGGACGTCGAACTCAGCAACACAGTTGCGGTAATAACACCAGCGGCAAGAAGGAAATTCTTAATGATTTTCATTATGATAATTTTTTAGATGAATAAAATGATTCAAAACAAGAGAGTAAAGCAAAGGGGCTTTGGTTACAGAAAAGAGCGCGTATTTTTAAAAATTTTTTCCTGCTCATTTATCCACAGCAAAATTAAGTGGCCAAAACGGGTGTCTGGGCCTATGCTCACTCAAATGCATTTTCGCTTTATTGTGGGATTTGTGCCGATGGCGGCGGCACTTGCTTCTCTGATATTCCATTCTGATTACTAAACAAGGAGCAAAATAAAAGTTTCACTTGTGTCTTCCGGCTTGAAACGATAATCTCCGTAGCGGCGAGCATTCATCTTTTAATTTCACAAATGGCAAAACAAAAAACCAGTTCAGGTAAAACCTAGAGTAATAGTTGCATGACTTCGCCAGGCAAATCATCAATCTCACCCAAAAATTCAGATACGAAACCCTGGTTGACAAGTATCTTACGTGAAGCCTTATTTTGTGGATCCAGTACCGCTTTTATTTTTTGCAATTGTTGTTCAGACCTGGCTACTTCAATAAGCTGTTTTGTGGCCGAACTGGCAATCCCCTTTCCCCAGAACTCAGGTAGTAGCATAAAACCAATTTCAACCTCTGAATCTGAGGAATTCAATATAACAAGTTTGGCCAGCCCGATGAACTCCCCTGTACCGGCATCTAGTATCTTAAAATTGCCGAATGTAGGATTTACCTTATTTTGCTGTAATATCCGGTCAAAATTAGTGCGGCTTTCTACCTCATCGAGCGCTCTGCCCGTAATCATAGACATAACAGTATCGTCCCCTGTTAATCGTAAATAATCAGCGAAATCGGCTTGGGTAAAATGTTCCAGACGAAATGAAGTGGTGGCCATAGGATCTGTTTTATGATTGCTGTTTTCAGTTAATTCTAAGAAGAACAGTCGAGTTGCATTACCAATTCCAACAACTAATTTACCCAGATTTTCTCAATTTTAGCAACTTTGTTCACATTAATTAATGTTTAAAATATCCAGCGTACATCCTTAAGATCCAAAAGGGTACTCACTTATAAAATGCTTTGTCCGCTGCATTCCAAATTGTATTATTTCCCTCTTTTTTCCACCCATCCTCTCTTTTCAGTATCTGCTAAAAACAAAGCCAAGGAAAGAATTGCCGTTTTAGGCAACACTTTCCTTGGCTTAGCTCCATTTTTTAATTTCACCTGCAGTATATCAATAACTTTAACGCTGTGATACTGCATAATTTTTACCGGGATGGAAAAGCAGCGATTAGTTGCTGTCTTTTTTGAAGACATCCCCTACTTTTTTGGCGCCGTCAGAAGCGGCGTCACCTACCGCTTCGGCTCCCTTCTTGACGCCCTTACCAACATCATTGGCGACTTTTTTGGTACCGTCCCATGCTTTCTCGGCGCCGCTCTTTACATCTTTTCCGGTTTCCTCAGCCGACTGTTTTACTTCGGCCGCTTTCTCCCGAACTGAAGCTGCGGCAGTATCTGCATTTGCTTCAATAGACCGGGTAGTAGAATCTACTTTCTGCCCGAGTGTGGTGGAGTCGGAAAAAGTAACTGCATTTACAGAATCACCAGACTCCCGCTCTGTACTACCCGTACCGCAGGCCATAAACAGGGTACTTCCCAGTACTGCAGCAATGGCTAAACTTTTAATTTTCTTCATCATCCTTAATTTATTCCTTGTTAACAATTTTTATTGCCTAAAACGGTCCATTCGTCTTTTCAAGGGTCTGATTTTCAATTATCATACCAAGGACCATGGATCTCAATATCTTAAGCATTTATTTGTATTCTTCCACTCTGGTTATTTCAACTGCCGTTTCTTACAGGCGGGTATCTGTATTTTTGTTGAATAATGTATTTAGATCCAAATAAGGTTCAGTTTCCTTTGCATAAGTAAATTTTCCCTGCTCCAGGATTTCCTGGGCTGCTTTATGCAGACCTCCATAAGCTGCCCGGGCAAGGGAGGATCCGACACTGACCCGCTTAACGCCTATGGCTTCCAGATCACTGAGTTGATAATCCACATCCGGGAAACCCATCAGTACATTAACGGGTTTGGGCTGTACAGCGCGCACAATCTTTTCAATATCTGCCAGTGATTTTACGCCAGGTGCATACAATACATCCGCACCTGCTTTTGCAAAAGCAACTAGCCGGTTTATGGTGTCCTCCAAGTCCGGCCGGCCATGAAGATAATTTTCCGCTCGTGCAGTCAGCATAAAAGGCTGATTTAGGCTGCGTACAGCACTTACTGCTGCACGCACCCGGCTAACTGCCAACTCAAAAGGATAAATGGGTGCTTCGCTGCGCCCACTTGCGTCTTCTATTGATCCTCCGGATAGACCTGTGTGTGCGGCTAACTTTATCGTTATGGCACAGGTTTCGGGATCATCCCCAAAGCAGTTCTCCAGGTCTGCAGAAACCGGTAACTGAGTCGCATCCAGGATGGCGCGCGCATTTTTCAGGGTTTCTTCCCTGGTAACCTGCGTCATACCGTCAGCTTTGCCGAGCGTATAGGCTAAACCGGCACTGGTGGTAGCCAGCGCCTCAAATCCAAGGTTTTCTAAAAATTTTGCGGAGCCGCTGTCCCATGGATTTGGGACAACAAAAATACCAGGGCGGTAATGCAAGGCTTTAAAACTAGCCGCCCTTTGAAGATGGTTCATTATATTAATTTTAAATGTCGAGGTTTTTACAGGTTCTTACTATGTCCTAAAGATAAAGAATAAACAGCAATCAAATAATGAGTAAATACAGATATTGCCGGGAAACTCCGCATACTAATTCCACGAATCGCCGTTATAAACAATTGAATGCTTCCTGTTTCTAAAATTTTCCTTTAATTGCAGTCTAAATTTTATGGCCGGACTTGTCCGTCATAATTTCCTGAGGCGATCAGATATCGCTTAACTAATTTTTAATTTAATCGCTATGTTAAACCCAGCTTCAGCCTGTCAAGTAGAAAGAACAGGGGAAGGAATGCAACAAAAAGCTATTACTTCAACAAGATTTAAATTCAGGTTCCGCAGGCTGTCAAAATCAGCAAACGGGCCAGTTTCCCTGATACTCCTTCTGATGCTCTTTGGACTGGGCAGTCGACCGGCCAAAGGGCAACCATTTGCCAAAACCACCGCCGCTGCCTGGGATACTATTAATTATAGTATCATACCGGCACCCGTAGATTTAAGGCGAATGAAAGGCAGGTTTTCCTTGGAGCGCCCAGTGGATGTCATTGCACCTGAAGACTGGCAGCCTACAGCGGATTTGCTTAAGCAGGCCTGGCACCTGGATAAGGCCAGGCATGCATATTCTCAACCTAATGGTGTAAAAAGAGCCGAGGTTCGTTTTATTAAAGTAAAACCTTCCCTATTAGCTGCAATGCTTTTAAAATCAGCTAAATATAAAGATGATAAAACTTTGCAAGATCATCTTAATGAAGCCTATGTATTAACCGTTAGCCCGGATCAGATTACCATCCATGCATCAGAAAAACCGGGCAGTATACATGGACTTTTCACCTTACTTCAATTACAAAAGTTGCAGCGTAATGCCCAGCAAATACCCACTGTAGTGATCCGTGATTATCCGAGATTCGCTTACCGTGGAATGATGCTGGATGTCTCCCGTAATTTCTTTCCACCGGCTTACATTAAAAAATTCATCGACCTTCTGGCACTATATAAATTCAATAAATTTCATTGGCACCTTACAGACGGAGCCGGATGGCGGTTGCAGATCAAAAAATATCCGCGCCTGACATCGCTTGCAGCCTGGCGGCCACAGGGCCCCCAGACCAAGTGGAGTGCTGCCGGAAGAAAATACAGTCAGGAAGGAGCACCGGACGCCTATGGCGGGTATTATACCACCCAGGAAGCAAAAGATATCGTGCAATACGCCGGCCTCAGGGGCATAACTGTTATCCCTGAAATAGAATTTCCCGGCCATGCAGAGGAAGCACTGGCAGCCTACCCCTGGCTCTCTGCCACCGGAAAGGCCGAAGGTGTACACGAACTGAATGTCTGTAGCGACAGCACCTTTACCTTTATGGAAAACGTGCTGACCGAGGTGATGGCTATTTTCCCTTCCACCTATATACATATCGGGGGTGATGAAGCTTCAAAAAGATCCTGGAAAGACTGCGCAGCCTGTAAAATACTGATGCAGAAAAAAGGGATTCAATCCCTGGAAGGTATTCAGAGCTATGCCATTAAACGAATTGAAAAATTCCTGCATGCACATGGCCGAAAGTTACTGGGCTGGGATGAAATTACTGAGGGCGGCCTGGCGCCGGATGCCACGGTAATGGTCTGGCGCAATCCACAAACGGGTATAAAAGTAGCCAGACAAAATCACTTCGCAGTAATGACACCCAGCAAATATCTGTATTTAGATCACTATCAAAGTGATCCAACCTCAGAACCAGAGGCCATCGGTGGCTATATCCCACTATCTAAGGTCTATCATTACAATCCCCTGCCGGAAGATAGCCTGAATATGAATCAAACATCCTATTTGCTTGGCGTTCAGGCCAATTTATTTACAGAGTACGTACCTACCGTAGAACATGCCGACTATATGTTATTTCCAAGAACACTGGCCGTAGCAGAAATTGGCTGGACACCCGCCCGTGAACAGCACTATCCGGACTTCCTGCGCCGGATTCAAAATCAGTATTTACTGCTCCAGCGGGAAAATGTCAACTATTGCCGGCCCCGACAAAATGTCTTGTACGACAGCGAGGTGGATACCGCTACCCGGTCTATCCTGGTAACACTTAGCAGTGAAACTTACCAGCCACCCATATATTATACAACAGACGGATCGGATCCCAGCCTTTATGGCAAGGCCTACACAGGACCGTTTAGGCTGTCCGGTCACAAAGTTATTAAAGCAATGATCTTACAGGAACTGCCAAAACCAGAAATAAACGGCGAAAAATATCATCAGAAATTAAATGAACAGAAAAATCAGATAAAATCAACAGACTATAGTAAACCAGTTATTTACACATTTAATTCAGATTACCATAAAGCGATTGGCAAAAAGGTAATTTATGCATCTTCCTTTTCAAAAAGTTATATGGCTGCAGGTGATAAAACACTGACTGATGGCATTACCGGAACGCTTACTTATAGTGATGACCGCTGGCAGGGATTTTTAGGTACCGCATTGAATGTAACAGTCGATATGGACAAAGTGGAGGATCTAAGCAGTCTGGACATTCGGTTCATGCAGCTTACGGGTCCTGGTGTGTACATGCCCGGTCGTGTCAAAGTATTATTATCCGATGACAATATTAATTTTATTGCGGCGGGGGAAGTGGTTACTAAGACTTCTGCTGATGAGGACCGACTCCGGTTCGAAAATTATCATTTTGATCTTGAGGGTAAGCGGGCTCGGTATATAAAGGTCATAGCGCCAAATGTCAATCATGGATTTCTTTTTACTGACGAAATAATAATTTATTGATTGCTGCATGAATCAATACATCCTGCGTATTGCGATCGTCAGGCTAAAATAAAATTGGAATTAATTAAACCGCTGATTCAAAATCAAATACAAAACATTAATCAAATTAATCAATCCAAATATCCCGGTTGGTTCTACCTGCGAATAAATGAGTTCGGTTTTTGATGATCAAAGTAAACCAACTGGCAAGGACAAATGGAAATGTGAGCGCCGGAAGTTGTAGTCTGCGCATCAGCATCATAATCAATGTAGCAAGAACAACGGCAATGAATCCTAAAATAATATCGCTTTTTTTAGACCCGGCAAAAGTAATAGCACACAATACAGCATTATAACTTAGCAGTCCACCATAAATAGCAGTTACGGGTTCACCAAATACATATGCCAAAAAGCCGCTGAGTATAGCACTGATCATACCAAACAAGGTGGCTACCCGACTGGAAATTAATATCCCGATTATAAAAAGTACACCTGCCCACAAATTATCCTGAAAAATAATTTGACCAAATCCATGGATGACAGTCGCATAGCCTGCATCATCTAACTTAACAACGCCATCTGTATTCAGGGCAACCAGTTGAGGAAAATTGGGTAACACAAACAGGAAGAGCCAGGTCACGATGATAAATGGAAAAGTGAAGCCCGGCGCATCCCGGGCGATAAAAAAATGTTGAATGATCGTGGTTAGTACGGCACCTATCGCGATAAGTAGCCAGCGGGCATTTGTGGGCTGAAACAATAGCGCGACAGCAATGCCAACCAAGGCGGCGCTGAACCCGTACAAGCCCTGGCTGATCTCTTCGGGTGGATATCTTAATGCGACAGATGTCAGGCTCCCAAAGATGACTGCAACTATTGCGGCAATGCCCATTTCTAAAGAACCACAAAAAATGCCTGCCAAAAATAGCATACCCGTGATGGGATTTTCCTGAAGCATAATCTGTGACAGACCATTAAAAAAAGTCTTACCAGCTGTAAATGCCACTCGCTTATTTCCCATAAAGTTTAGAATTCTGATTGCTTAATTGGTCGATTCAACCGTTTCATGTTTCGTGTTTAGCAATTGCTGACATTAATAGCCATGACGGTTTTATAGTGTCTTTTCCTTGTAAACTTAATCAATAATTATCCATTATTGAAAAATGCTCACCATAAGGGACCGATTCCACAAGGGCCATGCCGATTCAAATAATTTTAATCCTAAGGTCGCTATAAATGGAATATCTTTATACAACCGGCTCAAAATCGTTATAATGGAGCAGGGATTTTAATTTGGAAATGATGCGCAATACAAAAAAAAATTGGATCAATCAGCGTTCTGCCAGCAGCAAACTGATTTTCAGTATCTCGCTCGGGCTGCTCTTTTATTTTATTGCTCCCGGTCCGCCTGAGTCGCATATTGTGTTCAGCTGGGACATATTCTGTCTAAGTTTACTCGCTTTTACATGGGTCACTTTTTTCACCGTCTCTTCTAAAGATATCCGTTCTGAAGCACAGAAGCAGGATAGTAGCCGGGCCTACGTCTTTATACTTTCCCTATTGGCAGCTATGGTAAGTATGTTTTCCGTCATTCAGATGATTCTTTCCACACAGTCCGACGGGCTTTACAAAGCCCTGAATCTGACCAGCGGCA
>DATJDF010000590.1:0-2974 GCA_035497555.1 Arachidicoccus sp.
GATATCTTCGACACCAGAACACAAAGTGTAAGTACTCAATATGCTAACTTGAATACAAACATTAATCAGAGAAGAGAATCAAGAATAGTAAGATTATCCCTTAGCTACAGCTTTGGAAATACCAAGATCAGCGGACCGAAACAAAATGCCAAGAGCGATGAAGAAAACAGAGTAGGAAAATAGTTTCAATGTGTTTAAATAAGAAGAGAGCTCCGAATGGAGCTCTCTTTAATCATAATTAGGTTGTTAATAAATTATTTTAAGAATGGCAAAAGGTTATCCGCAACTAATTTGTTGCCAAGCTTATTCAAATGAACGCCATCTGAAGTAAGCACACCTTTTTCCAAGTCAGTTGTACTATGTTCTTTCTCGTAATTAACAAATAGAGTACGCAGATCGCAAAGAGGTAACTTGTTCTTTTCTGCTAATTCTCTGATTGCTCCTGCAAATTTATCCAGGTTTTCATCCATCGGATTTACACCATCTTTCTTTTCACCAATAACAGTTGGTGTACATAAAATCACTTTACTACCTGTATTTTCTATTTTCGTAATAATAGCCTGATAGAATTTTATAAACTTATCGTAATCCGTTCCAGTTCCTTGTAAGCGATGCCAAACATCATTGATTCCGATATAAATAACAACTACATCCGGCTTTTTCATCAGAACATCCTCTTCCATCCGTAAATACAGATCGTACACCTTGTTTCCGCCAATTCCGGCACCGATCAATTCATAGTCAGGCATTTTTAACGAATTACCCAATTGCGTAATATAACCATCAGGGCTTACACCTGCCTGAGTGATTGAATCGCCAAAAAATATAATGCGTTTAGGTTTCTGAAGCTCGGTTGCTGAGGTCAGAATAACTGCACATAAGATAATAAGAAAGTAAAATTTTGTCCGCATAATTAATTTCTAAAAATTAAATGTAGTATTATTTTTTAATTATCAAAAATTTTTACACTAAACAAACAATTAATATTCGTACAATCTCTAATTAATGCCCGACATCACAAAGGACATTAGACATATATTCTAGGGACCTCCTAGGAACTATATAGGGATTTGCCCCTACAAAGTCCCTAGGAAGTCCCTAGAATGTCCCTATAATGTCCCTTGAATTGTCTTACCCTATAATAACTATACACTATTGTTAATAATTACTTAATTAGTTATACATTCTAAATTGTTAATTCTAAAGGAGCTATACAAGTACTTTTTCGTCTTTGTTATAGCTTTTCGTTTTCCATAGTTTTCTAAGGACGCCTGTCTTTAAATGAGCCTGTTCCGGGGTCAGTAAATCGACACTTAAATGTGGGCGGATCGTATTGTAGGCTTTGATATTACGTGCAATCCTTTTTTTTGTTTCTTTGAACCCATCTGCTGAATTGTAAAGGTTGAAATCGGTTTTTAAGATTCCGTTAACGCGTTCGGCAATGGCATTCTCATAGGGGTCACCGTTTTCTGTCATGCTTATGGCAACTTTTCCCTCCAGCAACACATCCACGTAGGCTTTGCTGCAATACTGAGATCCCCTGTCCGAATGATGGATCAGTTCTCCTTCGGGGTACATTCTATTGCCTAAAGCCATTTTTAATGCTTCGATGCAACCTTGCCCCGATAGATCTTTGCGGAAGCAAAAGCCCATAATCTGTTTGGAGTAGGCATCGGTAACCAAGCTCAGGTAGCCCCATTGTCCCGAGAAGCGGATATAAGTGATGTCGCTTACCCATATCTGTT
Source organism: Arachidicoccus sp. (assembly GCA_035497555.1). Classification (GTDB taxonomy): domain Bacteria; phylum Bacteroidota; class Bacteroidia; order Chitinophagales; family Chitinophagaceae; genus Arachidicoccus. The sequence continues at coordinate 1,746 of DATJDF010000590.1, forward strand.
CGGGCCGGCTTGGAATTAGATCCTTGATCAGATTGGCATATTTATGCATCCAGTGGCGGGAATTGGTGGTAATTGCTTTTCGTCTCCTCCTGCGGATCTGTAAGCCATGCTCGCGCAGCAGGTCGAACATGTAGTCCCGCCCGATCTTGATCTGGTGCGACCGGAACACCGGAGTCAGCATGCTATGCAGCTTCAATGTCCCTATCCCTGGTATTTCCTTCCTGATTTCCAGCACCTTTTGAATAACGATGTCCTCTTTTAGTCCTTGATCCTGGACGCGCCACCCTTTATCATAATAGGCATGCCGGGTTTTGCCAAACAGTCTGCACAGGGTACCTATCCCTATGTTGGGATAATCCTGTTTCATTTTGATGACTGCCTGGCACCAGGCTTTTTTCTGATATTGATCTTTAGCGTTTCCTCTGCAACATCAATCAGGGTTTCCAGTGCCTTGTTCTTGAGCTCAGCTTCGGCAAGGGCCTTTTGGAGGGCCCTTACCTCATCGCTTTGTGGTACTTGGGGGGCTTTCTGCTTCATGGACGGTGGATTATGACTGCTAATATCCACATTTTCCTTCTTATTCTTCAACCAGCCCCTTATTAGGGAGGTACTCTTCAAGCCGTGGGCGATCTGTACTTCTTTTAAGGTCATTCCAGATTCCACGGCACGGAGGATCGACCGCTTTTGGGTAGGGCTGTAGGTCCGTCTCTTGCCAGCCTGATATTCCGGGGAACCGTATTGGGACATCCAAACATCCAAAGATTTATAGGACATGCCATGCATGCGCATTGCTTCTTTTCGTGGAAGCCCCTCTTCGATTTCTTTTACGATTTGCTTTGCAAATCGAGCACCAAATTTACGATGCGGTTTCTTGCCTTGCGGCGTTTCATTCCTTTCCATACTACTCGGTTAGAGTGTATAGCTTTTTTAGGAACGAGACAATAATCATACAATTTATAGCGAAGTAATCCTCAAGTAAATATAAAAACCCAATACCACTCTATAACTTCAGAGCGGTATTGGGTTCAACGGATGTTTTTATCAGAAGTGCTAAAAAAAGTTGCTAGCAGTTATTTTACAACATTAAATCGATAACGGGTTTCAGAGCTAAATACATCGCCAACTTTGAGTAAACTGCTAGGGAAAGACTGCTGATTAGGAGCGTCTGGGAATGCTTGTGTTTCTAAACAAAAGGCTCCGTGTTTATGATACAGTTTCCCACTTTTCCC
>DATJDF010000591.1:0-3649 GCA_035497555.1 Arachidicoccus sp.
TGAGTTCCTGAATGATTTTCATTTTGCCCCAGCCCTTCATCCGGAATTTTCCGCCAGCAAACTGGCGGGCAAAACGCTCCTCATTCAGGTACCCATCCACGATTAATCCGGTTAAGATCACTTCTACATCCGTGCTGAAGAGGCCATAACTATATAATTTCTGTTTAACCTCGTAATGATTCCTTTCCTGGTAGGCACAATAAGCCCTTATTTTTTGCGTGGCCTGCTCCACTGTACGTCTTTGCATGTACGACTACTTTCTCTTAAAATAGGGGACATCAGCAATAAATCCGGGAATCAATCCCCATAATACCGGTCCCTTTTATAAATTTGTCCACAAAAATGGCCTTCTTTCCCTAATTATCAACAATGTTAGTTAATAATTTTCAGGAATTGGGTACTAATTAGTAAAATTGCAGTTGAAGACATGAAATTGTCTTTTAAAAATCAAAAAGTATACAAATGAAATTTATCGTTTCTTCTTCTACTTTATTAAAGCAGCTACAACATATTGGTGGAGTTATCAGTAGTAATACTATTTTACCTATCCTGGAGGACTTTCTTTTTGAAATCAGTGATAAAAAGCTAACTGTCGTAGCTACTGACCTCGAAACGGTAATGCGTGTTCAGATCAATGTTGAAAGCAACGAAAACGGTCGCTTTTGCGTTCCCGCTAAAATCCTTTTGGATACCTTAAAGGCACTGCCCGACCAACCGCTGACTTTCAGTATTGAAACCAATTATGGTATAGAGATAACCAGCGACAGCGGTAAGTACAAGATCCCTGGTGAAGATCCGGAGAATTTTCCAAAGGATCCTTCCGATGAAGACAGTAACTCCTTCAAAATGCGCAGTGACGCCTTACTTACTGCGATCAATAAAACACTTTTCGCTGTTTCAACGGATGATCTCCGCCCTGCGATGACCGGAGTTTATTTTGAATTGGGTCTCAACGACATTCATTTTATTGCCACTGACGCACACCGTCTGGTAAAATATCGCCGCACGGATGTGGCACCTGGAGAAACCAGTAGCTTTATCGTACCCAGGAAGCCGTTAAATGTGCTTAAGAATGTGCTCCCTGAAAATGATGATTTATTAAACATCAGTCATACGCCAAATCACTTATTTGTTTCTCATGATAACATTTCCTTGATTTGCCGTTTAATTGATGCCCGGTTCCCGGACTATAAAGTGGTCATCCCAACAGAGAACCCATATGTTATGACCGTCAATAAAGCCACTTTTGCCAGTGCCCTTCGTCGTGTTAATGTATTTGCCAATAAAAGCACGAATCTGGTAGGTTTATCTATTTCCGGCAGTGAGATCCAGCTAAAAGCACAGGATATTGACTATAATTTCGAAGGTGATGAAAGAATGGATTGCCAGTATGACGGTGAACCTATTGAGATTGGATTCAATGCGAAATTTCTGAGTGAGATGCTGAGTGCAGCAGATTCCAAAGAAGTAAAAATGGAACTCTCTACCCCGTCTAAAGCGGGTCTGATCAAACCCACTGAGCAGGAAGCCAATGAAGATCTGTTATTGCTGATGATGCCTTTGTTATTATAAGCATTTACGGGTCAGTGTCTTAGTGCAAAGATAAAAACCACCTTCAGTATTGAAGGTGGTTTTTATCTTTGCACTAAGACACTGTATTATACTGTTCAGTATCAAAATGCGAAGCGGAATGATTTTGAGAAGAGAAGAATAACACAAGGGTCAAACCATCTCTATATACCAGCCATCTGGCATCCTTTTAGTTTTATAAATTTTAATATGGTACCCTTCACCAGTAGTATCAAATCCATTGGACAGGCTAAACCGGTAATTGTGAAGTGGGCAGACAATACAATTTTTTGAATCCAAATACCCATCTGCAAGATCATGGCCTGCATGGGGACAGGTTCCGGAGAAGGCAAATAATCTGTCTCCCTTTTTGGCCACGGTAATTTTGCGGCCATCTATTTCCATACTACATAAGCCATTTTTGGAAAAACGAATCTCTTGAATAGCTTCGGCTAGTTTATAAAGCGACATATTGTAACAAAGATTGTTTGAGTTAGTTAATAGTATTGAGATTTATATGGGTACCGGATACTACTGAGTTCCCGGATCCTGGCCAGAAGAAAATCTCTCAAGTTGTCAATATTTTGCTTCTCTTTTGCAGAAATAAACAGACTATTGCCCTCCGTCAGGTTATGCCATTTCTCATTTAATTCATACAGAATCTGCTTTTTAACATCTTCTTCCAGCCACTGATCAAAATTATAGGCTGCATATAGATCCATTTTATTAAACACAGTGATAATCGGTTTATCAAAAGCACCCAATTCCTGAAGGGTTTTGTTGACTACATCAATCTGATCTTCATGCTTTTCATGAGAGATATCTACCACATGAATCAGGATATCAGCCTCCCGCACCTCATCAAGCGTACTTTTAAAACTCTCAATCAGATGATGGGGCAATTTACGGATAAATCCAACTGTATCGCTGAGTAGAAAAGGCGTGTTTTCATATACCACTTTACGCGTAGTAGTATCCAGGGTGGCAAATAATTTATTCTCAGCGAAAACTTCGCTTTTGCTGAGAATATTCATTAATGTGCTCTTGCCTACATTGGTATACCCTACTAAGGAAACCCGAATAAATTCACCGCGATCCTTACGCTGCGTATAGGATTGCTTCTCAATTTCCTTCAGGCGCTTACGTAAAAGAGAAATTTTATCTTTTACAATACGGCGGTCCGTTTCAATTTCTGTTTCTCCGGGACCCCTTGAGCCAATACCACCACCCTGACGTTCCAAATGCGACCACATACCACGTAGTCTCGGTAAAATGTATTGGTACTGGGCCAGCTCCACCTGCACTTTTGCCTGGGCCGTTCTGGCCCGCCGGGCAAAAATATCGAGAATCAAATCACTGCGGTCGATGGTTTTTATTTGGACAACTTCCTGAATATTTTTGATCTGAGAACCCGTCAGTTCATCATCAAAAATGAGTAAATCGATAGATTTCCCTTCTATATATTGCCTGATTTCTTCTAATTTTCCTTTCCCTACAAAAGTTCTACTGTCTGGATTGGGAAGTCGTTGCATGAATCGTTTAATCGTTATCGCGCCTGCCGTTTCCGCAAGGAAAGCCAGTTCGTCCATGTATTCATTAGCCAGCTGTTCCGTCTGATCCTGGCTGAGCACACTCACTAAAACAGCTACTTCATTTTCCTTAATCTTATTATTCTTATCTATCAATTTTCTTCTTTTGGCAAAGATAACATATGTTAATCTATTTGTAAGACATGATCTGATAGAACCCGTCTTCTTTTCAGTGCAAATGTTCAGTTATTACCTAAAACAGTGCAGATTTAACCTGATTACGTATAATCAGGTTAAATCTGCACTGTTTTTTAACTAAAAATTTTTATTTATCTGACCCGCGAATATGGATTACATGATACCGATGGCCAAACCTATACTATAAGGATGGATCACCGGACCTGCTTCAGTATTCATCAGTGGAGAAAGCTGGTAGGTCCCAAAAATGGAGAACAGGCCATAACCCGCACGGGCAGTTGCACTGATTCTTGTCGTTTTAAAGAACCTTTTGCTGTATTGCTTTTCAATAAATCCCTTTCCATAAATGGTAC
>DATJDF010000592.1:0-2396 GCA_035497555.1 Arachidicoccus sp.
TAGATAAGCAGGTCAGAGAAATAAAAACAACATTATATTGTTGGCCAGCAACTACGGCATCTATTTGAATTACGCAACTAAAATGCGCAATTGTTTTTAAACCTTTTTCCCCAATGTTTATTGAGTATCAGATGAATACAATAATATTGATGATGACTTTCCTGTAATATACGGAATGTTGTGATTTTTAAGATAGAGGAATTACTTAGAGGAAATTCAATAGATTTGATGAAGCATTTGTTATAATTATTTGCTTTATAATAGATAGAATAAAATTTGATCATGAAAATTACGCATACCATTATTTACCGTTTCAGTATTCCAATGGTGCCCTTTGAAATTGCCACAGGGACAATGCATTTTGCGCAAAATGTGTTGGTAAAGGTTTTTACCGATGCAGGAGTCAATGGAATAGGGGAGTGTTCTGCCTTTCCCATGATCGTAGGTGAGACCCAGGAAACATGTTTAGTGCTGGCAAGAGATTTTGCTGCAATCTGGAAAGGGAAAGATCCATTAGCTATAGATTTGCGATTAGCTGAGCTTGATGCCTATATTGCGGGGAATACTACCATAAAAAGCGCCTTTGATATGGCCTTGTATGACATTGCCTCTAAACATGCAAATTTGCCACTTTATAAATTCCTGGGAGGGGAGCTCCGAATTATATATACAGATATTACAGTAGGAATAGGTACACCGGAGTTTATGGCAGCCACAGCAGTAAAGTACCAACAGCAGGAAGCCCAAACGCTAAAAATTAAACTTGGGAAAAATCCAGAGCAGGATATAGAGCGAATTAAAGCCATCCGGGCCGAGATTGAAACCTTGCCCATCCGTATTGATGCTAATCAAGGATGGACCTATAGAGAGGCCCTGCAGGCACTAAAAGGACTTGAGCCCTTCCAGATTGAATTTTGTGAACAACCCATGCGATGTTATGATGACTCCTTCTTACCGGAACTCAGGCGTAATACCTCCATTCCAATTATGGCCGATGAAAGCTGCTATAATTATCATGATGTAGATAGATTAGCTAAAGCTGGTGCCTGTGACTATATTAATATCAAATTTGCCAAATCAGGGGGGATTAATGGCGCACTTAGGATTACAAGAGCAGCCTTAAATCATCAGTTACCCTGTATGATGGGGGGGATGTTGGAAAGCAGGATAGCCTTAACTGCTATGGTCCACTTTGTAATGGCTAGCGCGAGCATCCAGTTTTACGACCTGGACACTGCATTGTTAGGTCAATTAGTGGATCCAGTAGTAAACGGTGTTGTCTATGATAGGTACAGACTTATATTGCCAGATTTACCCGGCATCGGGGCGGATGTGCAGCCTGATTTCCTCGAAAACTGTGATAAGTGGGTTGTATAATGTTTCTGAATAATTCCTTGAACCATGGAGACTATATAGGCATAGCGTATACGCACAAAAAAGCCGTCGAACAATCGTTCGACAGCTTTAAAATAATATTATTGCAAAAACAAAAAAGCGGGCTATGCTACTTCAGCAACCTCTGCTACTTCAGCTGCTTCTGCTTGAACAGGAGCTGGGATGACAGAAACCTTCGTTATGTCACCTTTCGTCTTCCTGAACTCAACAACACCATCAGTCAATGCAAATAAAGTAAAGTCTTTACCAACACCAACATTTTTGCCAGAATGGAATTTTGTGCCGCGCTGACGTACAATGATGTTACCAGAGATGGCTGGCTGACCGCCAAAGATTTTGACACCTAGGCGTTTGCTCCTGGAGTCCCGTCCGTTTTTTACACTACCTTCACCTTTCTTATGTGCCATGGTATTATATAATTAAAAAGTTTGTAAATATTTGTAATCAAAAATTATGCAATTGCATCAATCTTGATTTGCGTATAATGAGTTCTGTGTCCGTGTTTCTTACGGAAACCTTTTCTTCTTTTTTGTTTGTAAGCAATTACTTTATCACCTTGCACCAGATTGTTCAGGATTTCAGCCTTCACAATCAATTTCACATCGGTGCCTAGTGATAAGTTGCCATCGGCGCTTACCAACAAAACGTCTTTAAACTCAACTTTATCTCCATTATTTGCAGACAGACGTGGAACATAAAGGGTGTCACCTTCTTGTACTCTGAATTGTTGGCCTGCGATTTTTACAACTGCGAACATAACATTAAAAAATTAGGACTGCAAAGGTAGGTATAAAATGCGTATATCACAAGATTATTTTCAAAATTATTTTGATCAATCTGCGCTAAACGCCTTATTGTGTGCAAATTCCAGATCAGTGGGATCCTCCGATGGGTCAAAGAAGGCAAAATTACTAATAATTGAGATACTTTCAATTTCATTAACAGATGCGCCGATTCACTGGATTTAAGCGGCGAGTTGAAGTGATTAAATGAGAAAACCA
>DATJDF010000593.1:0-8265 GCA_035497555.1 Arachidicoccus sp.
TAGGGCAATAGATTTTATAAGGTTTTGAACGTATTTATGTTCAAATTGCCCAACGAATACTTCCTGACTATGCATACATTTGACAAAAACAAGATGTCAAGCTAGACGACCATTTATTAACTAAATTATCAAGCCCTATTCATTTTGAAAAATTAAAAGTAATTTTGGACCATGAAAATAGGACAATCTATAAAATCGATAAGAGAAGAAGAAAAGCATATTGATGCCACCTACGTTGCAAAGCAAATTGGAATTTCACCAGAGGAATATCATAATATTGAAAATGGTACTACTGATCTATCGATTTCAATGCTAGAAAAAGTGGCTGACGCATTAAAATGCCCGTCTGCTTATATCCTTAATTATGAAAAATATAAGGAACAATCTGTAGAAATGCATTTGAAGGAATTTGTTTGTCCGGATAAGTATATGAATAGCTTAAATCCTGATTATATTTTAATCAGAAATTTGTATAAAAAATTGTTTGCTTATAAGGTACTGTTGGTCGATTTACTCCTTGATAAGAAAAACCTGCTTTCTACTATAATAGACCTTAAAGATGAGCAAATAAAGATGCTTGACAGGGAGCTAGATTTATACAACAAGTTAATTGAACAGGGTGTACTTGAGGAAAAAAAGCCCGAGTAATTTGCATTCCCCAGATATAATAATACGTTTAAACAGTTATCCTGCCAATATATCCAGTTTCAGATTTCATAAATCGGGGCAGGATAACTGCCGTTTTTAATTAAAAAGGTGCATGATAAGTGTCACTTTTGTTATACAGAAGTGACACTTATCATGCACCTTTTGCTACTGAATCTTAAAGTAATGCATACCCAACTGGCAAAAAATCAATCAGCTCATAGAGTATCCTTTTTGTAGCACTGTCAATTTACGGACACTGCATTAGCATTAGCATTCGTATTTGAAAGCGAGAACGGCCGGTCCTCGGGCCTCGTCCCTCTTTGTTTATTAGGTTCTGCACCCATCTTAACGTTGATTACTGCACCTTTTTGCAAATCTGCATGTCCGATCCAGTTTTTGGAATACGGTTTTCCGTTCAGGGTTACTTGCTGGATATACCTGTTATCTGCATTACTGCTTGGTGCATTAATGATAAATTGCTTCCCGTTTTCCAGGTTAACGGTCATTTTCTTGAATAAGGGCGCTCCCAGAGCATACTGAGGGGCAGCCGGGCAAACCGGATAAAAGCCCATTGCTGAGAATACATACCAGGCAGAAGTCTGGCCATTATCTTCATCACCGCAGTAGCCATCCGGAGCCGCTGTATATAGCCGGTTCATAGCTTCTCTAACCCAATACTGCGTCTTCCAGGGCGCTGCTGCATAATCATATAGGTAAATCATGTGCTGTATCGGCTGGTTACCATGCGCATACTGTCCCATATTCATGACCTGCATCTCCCGCATTTCATGGATTATACCGCGGTGCTTCCCATTTTGACCAAAAATGGGTGGTGCGGAGAATACTGAATCCAATTTGTTGACAAAATGATCTTTTCCGCCCATCAAATCAACCAACCCCTGTACATCCTGGAATACGGACCAGGTGTAATGCCAACTATTGCCTTCAATAAAATCTTTGCTCCAGGCATAAGGATCGAAATCAGCGACAAAAGATCCGTCAGCATTTTTGCCGCGCATGAAATTAGTACTGGGATCAAATACATTTTTATAATTTAGGGCTCTTTTGCGGTAAACTTCTATTTCAGAGGCTGGCTTATTCAATGCCTTCCCCAATGCATAGATGGCATAGTCATCATAAGCGTATTCCAGCGTGCGCGCAGCACTGTTGCCGATCTTGCTGTCGCTGGGGATATACCCCAGTTGATTATACACTTCAAAACCTTTACGACCTGAAGCCTTAGGGCCACGGCTATTGGCCCCATGTAATAAGGCTTTATACAAGGTTTCGATATCATAACCCCGGATACCTTTCAGATAAGCACCTGCGACTACAGAGGCGGAGTTATTGCCGAGCATAATGTCTGAATAACCCGGACTGGACCATTCAGGCAACCAGCCCCCTTCCTTGAAATCATTGATCAACCCCTGCTGCATTTCTTTATTAATGGAAGGATAAACCAGTGAAAGGAAAGGATATAATGCCCTGAAAGTATCCCAGAAACCGGTTCCGGCAAACATATAGCCAGGTTTAATTTCTCCTGTATATGGGCTCCACTGTACAATTTCATTTTTTGCATTGATCTCGTAGAGTTTGTTCGGAAAAAATAGCATCCTGTAAAGGCAGGAATAAAACGTACGGGTTTGATCGATCGTACCACCTTCTGCTTTTAATTTACTGAGTGTCTTATTCCATATATTTCTACCCGCTGCAGTCAAATCATCAAAACTCCTCTCTCCCTGTTCTCTTTTCAGGTTCAGTTCCGCCTGTGCTTCACTGATAAAGGAAGAGGCAACGCGGGCATGCACCTGCTCGCCTGACTTAGTCTTAAAACCCACAACTGCAATAACATGATTAGCCGTCAAAGCTTGTTTATCGGTTAATACACTGTCCCCATAAATCTTTGTAAACTCAATAGGCTTGTCCAAATAAATAACAAAGTAATTCTTGAAATTCTTCAGCGGTCCCCGGGAATACTTTGTGGAGTAGCCGACAATCTTGTTTTCTCCGGGAATCACTTTTATGTAGGAGCCTTTATCGAACGCATCTATTACTAATGCCGAACTGTCATTTTCCGGATAAGTAATCCTGAACTGCGCCGACCGCTCGGTCGGGGTGAGTTCTGTGGTAACATTATCATCTGCCAGATAGACTTTATAATAATAGGGTTTTACTGTTTCCGCTTTATGCGAAAACCAGCTGGCTCTCTCGTCCTGCGTGACCTTAATATGCCCGGTTGTCGGCATAATAGCAAATTGCCCGTAATCATTCATCCAGGGCGAAGGCTGGTGGGTTTGTTTAAACCCATTGATTTTATCGGCTCCATAGGTATATTGCCAGCCGTTCCCTAAACCACCTGTCTGGGGTGTCCACATATTCATACCCCAGGGCAAACCAATCGCCGGATAGGTATTCCCGTTAGAGAGCGCAAATTTAGAATCTGTACCCATAAGTGGATTCACATAATCTACCGGGTTATCCACTTTTGTAACTGTCTGGGCATTTAAAATGGTGACAAATAACAAAGCCATCCATGTCATCATCCGTCTTTTCATAATTAAATTTTGATTTAGGAGCCAACATACATAAAATAATTGAAATCACAGCTCCAAATGGCCTCCGTTAAGATTCTATTGGATATTAGATCAGCAGGCACATATTAATATTCGATGAATTTATAATAATAAAATTATTGGGATTGAAAATAAAACAATTGAAGCTGGAACTTACCGTAAAACAACAAAAAAACACCTGATAGTTAGCTGAAAGCCGTATCAAGTGTTCTGCAAAATAATGAACTGTCCTACTTACCTGTCCAAATACTCTTTATCCATTGCAGACCTGCGTGTTTCAAATCAAAATCAGTCTGATTGGAACTGATTTCCAGCTTATCGAATCCATCTTTTACAAAAAACAAGGAAGTCATACTTGTTTTACCGCGATCCGCAAATAATTCTACGGAAGATTTGTCGAAAATGAGTTGCAAATAGATTTCTTTGCCGGTAGCGAGTCTGGGGGCTTTATGACGGGCTCCAAATCCGTCAGCAAAGTCAGTTTTGCCAGCTGCACTGCGATCAATGTAATAGGCATTATCTGCCTTGTCATAACCCAGCACCAACTTATCTCCTGTTTTATTACGGAGCGTAATGGCAAAATCGTGGCTATAATCTGCATTTAAGGTGAGCATAAACGGACTATTGAGCTTTTGAGATTCAAGTACGTATATACCAGCGCTATTTTTCTTTATCTGCTGGCTGCCACTTGCATTTTTCTTCAGTGTTTCCGTTAGTGGAACGGAAGTAACATAATAATGATCATTCACTTCAGCCAGTCCTAATTTGCGGGTTAAGGTCATGCCGCCACGCCAAGTACTGGTAGGTGTTGCACCCGCATAGCGAGTGTTACTCATCCAACCCAAAAAATACAGATCATTACCGGTATTACTCCAGTTTACCCCAGCATATTCATCGGGGCCGTAGTCCAACCATTTGGTAAGGGTATCACTTGCGGTAAAATGATGACCGTCGAAATCACCCGTAAAATACTGGGTGGCGGAGCCACCACTCGGTGCACCGGATCCCACATTGACAGACAGCACCCAAATAGCTTTGCCTGTTTTATTTAATTTATTACTCTTCTCTACTAAATACAGATCTGGACATTCCCAAACGCCGCCGTGACTTCCAACATTGTGGCCAAATTCACTTTCCTTTTTCCAGTCTATCAGATTCGGGGAACTGAAAAAGGTGATGCGGTCTTTGGTGGCGAGCGTCATGATCCAGCTTTTTGTTGGCGCATACCAACAAACCTTGGGGTCTCTGAAATCCCGGATACCGGGATTTTTGACAACTGGGTTATGCCCATACTTCACCCATGATTTTCCGCTGTCCAGACTATAGGCAACGGCCTGGGTCTCAAAATCATTTCTTCCTGCTTTATCCCCTTTCGGATCATGATAAGTAAATACGGCCACTAAGGGCACTATACCGTTCTTTCCAAATCCTGAGGTATTTTCTTTATCAACCACTGCACTTCCGGAAAATATATAACCCAGACTGTCCGGGTAAAGCGCAATCGCCTTTTCATCCCAATGCAAGAGATCTTTGCTGATGGCATGCCCCCAGTGCATAGGGCCCCACTGCGTGCCGACCGGGTAATATTGAAAGAATAAATGGTAGACACCGGCGTAATAGACCATTCCGTTGGGGTCATTGTTCCAGTGGGCTTTAGGAGTAAAATGCAACTGTGGTCTATAAGTTTCCTGATAAGGGCGCGTGGTATCCTGCTTATTTTCCTCTGCATTATCTACACGCTGAGCCAATCCCCAAATTGGCCCCACCACCAAAGGACAAAGAATAAGCACTAATATTTTCTTCATATTTTCCTTTTTTAACCTGTAATTTTTTTATTCAGCTTAATATTTGAATCCAATCTACAGATTCATTCTTTAGGCGGGAATTTGAACACGGACTTTGAAACAAGCCTATCATTTCAGCCCTTAATTTTCTCCATATAAATGCTTGCTCCTTATTTACTACTGGCTTGAAATTCTTTATAACCTGACCGCCAGTAATTGATTGAGTAGCATACTCATATCTGTAAGACCTGCTTTATTACCTAATTTTTGAACCAACTGTCCATCTGCATTGAAGACGGCAATAAAAGGAAAATAATGGATCTGGTAGAATTTCTGGAGGTAAAAACTATAGCCTTCTGTACCGATTTTCAAATTGGAAAGCGGCGCAAAATTGTATAATTTCTGGAAGCTCAATAAAGTTTGAAGTGGCTCCCAACAGACCATAACGATTTGTTTGTCCTTAAACTTGCTGGCGCTTTTAAGCAGTTTTGAAGTAAAATCTGCACAATGTCCACAATCCGGCGAGAAATAGATTAAAACGAGTGGTTTATTCTTTTTTAACTGTTGATAATTAAATGGCTCGCCATTTATTTGTGTAATATTAAAATGCGGTATGACTTTACTTTGCGGTCCAGTGGCGCCCGTTTGACAATATCCTGCCATACATATGGAGCATAGGGTAAATAGCGCTACGCAAAACTTGATCAGCCTTTTTGAATTGGTATTTTTAGCAACAAGGCTATTGCCGTTTGGATCAAGCAGGTTGAATCTGCTCCTATTTATAACCAGATCTTTCATAACATACATTTTTGAGTGTGACTGAACCTCATAGAGTCTCAGCACCATAAATCAAAATTTATTATAGGCATAAAGAAAATTAAAAATACCTGTTAAAGTTAAACCTATTGAATTTATTTTTGTTTATATGCCCGAGTTTTATCTAGATGTTCCGCGTGAGCCGCCCCGTAGCACTTTAAATCTCAAAAAAGAAGGTTTCACCTATAACAATATTCCCCTATAAATGCCCGTTCGGTGCCAGTAAGTGATAGTTGCTAAAGGAAAAACAGCGGCTCCCGCTATAGACCAAATCATTAATTGCCGATTCAGCATTTAGATTAAGTTTTTTAAAAAATTGCCATATTTTTTAGCATCTATTTTGCAAAAGTAAATAATAATATTTACCTTTGCAGGGTTGAAAATAATATATTATGGCAATTGCTATCAAATCGATACCGGTTTTAAAAGGTAAAGTTGCAGAAGAATTCGACCGAAAAGCGCTTAAGAACTTTACTAAAAAAAAGCATACAATAGATTTTACAAAACAGGCAGATATTGCTGCAAAAATTTTGGCAAAAGCTAAACTTTAATTTATTACTCTTTTGGGATTCTTGCTAGATGAATGCACTTTTTGTGCATATGATGAAACTATGATTAAATCTTGCCAGCCATTCGATTGTGGCAACGAAGATTTAAATAATTTTTTTTCTAAGGATTCAGTTAATTACTCTTCTCAACTTCTCGGAAAGAGCTATTGTTTCGTATTAGATGCGAATTCGAGTGTAATTGTGTGTGCATTCACAATTGCAAACGACAGTATAAAATCAACCAATTTGCCGAATGCGCGAAAAAAAAGAGTTATCAAAAACATCCCCAGACAAAAGCAGATGCGAAGTTATCCTGCAGTTTTAATTGGCCGCCTTGCCGTTAATTTAAATTTTAGACATGTTCGGAAGGAAGAAAAAAGAACTGGGGATCAAATGATGGATTTTATTAAAACCTGGTTTGTTGATGGCCAAAATAAAACTGGTTGCCGATACATAGTTGTGGACGCATACAATGAAACAGGGCCAATACATTATTATCAAAAAAATGGATTTATGGAACTGTTCTCAACTGAAGAACAGGAAAAGGAATATTCCGGATTGTCCTTAGATGCGCCGCTACCCACAAGACTATTATATTTTGATTTAATCATGCTATTTATTAGAAATAGTACTCAACCAATTTGTCATTATGAAAATACGTAACTGAAATGGTGACATCATTGAAGTAGCGGCAAGTGCCTATTGAAACGGAATTGAAGGAGTGACGGGCTTAAATAAACAACAATAGGTTAATTTAAATTTTACAGTAGCCGTGTTTTTATCGAAGCACTTAAATTTCTAATAATCATATTTTCATCAAATATGACAAAAGATAATCTATGGAATAATCTCAAAGTCAAAATTCAAGCAGATCAAGCTCCTCCAATCTTATCGCCATAGCCTCATTAGACACCTTGAAAATTCTCTCGAGGGATAGAAATGATTTACCTCCAAAATATCCTGTTGCTGCTAATATACGGGCTAGACCTCTACAATTCCTACACCGGTCTCTAAAACCTTGAATGTCTCCGAAATTACCTGCAAGCACCATATTCTCATTTATGATAAAGTTCGGCACCTCGAAAAAATTAAAAAATATTTTTTTAACAAATTTGGATAGCATTAAGAAAAAAGTTGCAAACTTATCAGCTTGACTTTCTTCAATTGACTTTGGAATAAAATAAGAAGGATCAATTGGCCTATCCCTATGTAAAACAGGTTGTCGATGTAAAATTGCATGCCCAAGTTCATGGGCTGCTTTAAATTTTGGATTTCAGCAGGAAATTCTTTACCTATTTTAACAACCATGAGTTTTTTATCAATTATTCCTGCGGTCTGGACGAATTCACCATCTTGAATATAATTACCAAGTAATTCATAAGAACAATTATAATTCATTACTTTTTCAAAAACCATTTTAGTATCCAGTACATCCAAAAAATCTTCAATTGGCCTTTTCTTCCATATATTACCATTCTAACGTATTAATTATTAACATATTGAACACCCGCAGATATCTCAGAATGAAGACATCACGTAAAAATTAAGCCTCATAAACAATCCAAGAAATCTAAATTTTCTTGTTGTGTCCTTTCGCAAGCACTATTTTCGTCCATGGTAGTTCTAAGAAGTTAGCAAGATCATTCTGTTAAAAAATGCTGATGCCACAAACTTCTCAAATCACAAAACATATTAAATATAAATGCGCATTTCTTAATGTAAGAATTATAAATACTGAGGTTTACTTAACGGCAAAGAGGAAGCTCTTTCTATTAAAGTAGTTTTTAAAACAGTTTCGGACATCTCAACCTCTTTTCCAAGTATGTTATCTAACAATTTACGGGTAATTTCCCGGGCAAAAGCATCCGTTGGTTGAGCAATCGTTGTTATCTCGGG
>DATJDF010000594.1:0-15578 GCA_035497555.1 Arachidicoccus sp.
GCTATGAAAAGAAATACCCAAAACGATCAGATTTTGATCATTTTGGGTATCTCTTTATTAGAGTATTGCCTGGTCAACATCCTTCGGAATGCCTGGTCAACATAAATCGGAACGGGTGGTCACCACGGGTCGGATTATACACATTTGATGACAAATTCATCGAAAAGCTTATCGACAGAATGGATCAGAACCAGGATATTTATGAAAAAATACTGGAAGATAAATCTTTCGGTGATTTAGTTAGGGAGTTAATTATGAAACGTATTTACAATCAGCTCAATAAATCGTAATCATGCAACTTTTAAAAAATAATAAACAAGGCCTTTCAGAACTTAAAGAGGTTCCTTTTAAGCTGGAAAAAGATATTCAAAAGCTCTTTGAACAAAATCTATATTTGATCACCAATTTAAAACTGATAAAATCCGAGTTTATCATCAAAAACAACAGGATTGACACACTGGCCTTTGATGAAGACAGCAAAGCCTTCGTCATTATTGAATATAAACGCAGCCAGAATTACAGTGTGGTAGACCAAGGGGTTTCTTACCTCAATTTAATGCTGGAATATAAAGCCGACTTTATTGTCGAGTATAATGAAACACAAAAAGGCAGTTTAAAACGTAATGATGTAGATTGGTCACAGAGCAGGATTATTTTTATTTCCCCCTCGTTTACCGATTTTCAAAAACAGTCCTCAAATTTTAAAGATCTGGCCATTGAACTTTGGGAAATCAACCAATTTCAAAATGACATTATAGTCATTAACCCGATAAAAAAATCAAAGTCGGCCCCCAGCATCAAACAAGTTCAACAAATTGACAATTCACAAATTAGCAATGTAGTACAAACCATTAAAGTTTATTCAGAAGATGATCATTTAGAAGGAAAAAGCGATGAAATAAAAGAGTTATATGAAAATTTCAAAGACGCTATCTTCAAGTTAGGTAACGACATTGACATCAAGCCCAAAAAACAAGAATTAGGCTTTATCTCAAAAGGAAAAATTTTTACCGATGTCTGCATCATGAAAAACAGTCTTAAATTCTGGATCAACTTAAAACGGGGCCAACTTGACGACCCCAAGAAAATTACAAGAGATGTGTCCTCCGTCGGACATTGGGGTAATGGCGACTATGAAATCATCGTAGCTAACACCAATAATCTAGAATATATTATGAGCCTAATCAAGCAAGCTTTATGATTAAATAGCACCTGCCCATACCACGAGCAATCCATTCGTCGAAAATATTCTAAACATCAACGCGGTTCTCTATCGCCGTAAAAACAGGTGTATAAAGATCAGCCTTCTGCGTTTCAATACTGATAATCAAACTATAACGGACAACTTCATTAAAGCGCTGTAGCTTCTTTCTGGTTTTATACCAGCCATTTTTAGGAAAAATAGCAATGCAATTTCTTTTAGACATCTCTTCAGCGGACATGGTTACAAAATCTTTACGTATGGAACCTTTGGTCCCCTTACGTCCAATAGCCCAAGGTTCGCCCCTATTATTGATTTCGTCTTCTGGCAATTCAGCATTGGCAGAAATTCGTCGACGGAATATCTCTACGGGTTCATCCGGTTTAATCACTGCAAAATCTAATGAATGAGAATGGTAATGGTAGTTATTTGAATACCGATACTGCTTAGCTCCCGGATTCGGCTCTATATAGTAAGAAAGCGTAATAGTAAGTTTAGCATCCAGCTCGTGCAAACTTTCCAATACGTCCTTTGGCCAAGGTAGTTCATATAAATTGAAATCATTATACTTCCCCGCTGAACCCTCCAGCTTATATGGCTGTATTTCACTCTCAGCTATTAAAGTGAGGCTGTTATTATAACTATATTTAGCCCTAGCCAGCGACGGGATTCCATAACCAAATGTTCTCAGCAGGTTACTTTTCTCGTTTTCGGACATCATATTTAAAGTCTTACCCTGTAGCATACGATCTGTCCAGTCTGCTGAATGGATAACCAGGCCCCGTATCGTTTCTGGCCATAACGCAGGATATTCGGTTCTCAACTCCGCACACAATTTAGCAGCCAAAGCAGCTGCTGCACTGGTATCTCCGAAAGGTTGAAAAAGGAAATTCGGGTATTCCGCATCTACAGCGAGTAGTTTTAATGATGGATCATCAGATATATCCGTTCCATTCGTGGTCGAATTACCCCCTTCCATTACAATATCCGGCTTATTAGGCCATTGAGAATACCAAATGAGCGACGTACTGTTACACGGTGACATGTCACCATTTAAAGCCAGAGGAGTTAATCCAATATTCACATCAATCCTATCTTTTCGAGTATATGCACCAACGGTGATCGCGTTATACGCCTGCGCGGGATCATGAATCGATTCTAAAAAATTTTTATTGGGATACTCGTCGTGCTTATGTATCTCTACATTACCCCCGCTTACAATAAAAATCTGCGGCGTTCTCGGCTCAAATGCCGAGCCGAAGGCAACTTCATCTATAGCTGCAGACCAAGCTGAGGGCCTACCATTAAACGATAGACGCTTATCTGTTACTGTCATGCAATAAATACGATTCGCCTCAGGTCGATCGACAACTGGAGTATTAACAGCTTCTATTGTTACGGCAGCGTAAAAATCCGGATCATTTAAATCCCTGGGATTAAATATCTTATAGGATTCGATACCATGAAATATCCGAATTCTCTCAGAAGAATTAATAACCTCAATTAAATCTCCATAAAGTGCTAGGCTCGCTACTCCGGTACCATGTCCTCCCTTATCACAGCTATCATCTTTTCCCCAACCTTCTTTTAAGGAATAACGATTCACTTCAGGCAAAACTGAACCAATCAAAGGATTTTGATTATTCGCGCCGCTATCCAATATGCATATTAGAGTACTATGTTCGTTTATCTCAACATCTGTCCGGGAAACTAAATCTTCCAGATAATCCGTTTGATTCTGCTGCTCTACTCGCTTATCTGAATGGTAAATAATATCCGCTATCTCTACAGGTTTTCTAAGTTCCGCTAGGTTATCCAGTAATAACAAGGAACTACCTAACTGTGTAATTGTTCCTTTTATAAGCCTTACAATATGTTCAGGAAACTCCAATTTTGCCTCCCCTATTTGGCATCCAACTGTCTGCAAATTGTTGACCACATTTGCAACTCGGTCTGCATTGCCATCGTCTGATTTCCTAAACCAAACTTCCCACCATATACTTTCATCAGTTTCAGGAAATGGTATCTCTGGGCCGTCCGTCCAAAATGCTTTTAACGTAGCAATTTTAATGAGTTCAATATTGCTTAATAGCTTGCTATTTTTAGCAGTGCCTTTAACCATCTTTTCGCCTGCTTCTGGACCTTTTTTCTCATTAGTCCCAATAAGATACTCTTCAACCTTTTTAATAAATTCGCTTACGCCCTTTTCTTTCAGCAATAATGTAGCATGGCTTCTATATTCTTCTTGATCTTCGTTCTCTCTCTTTTCAGATCTGATATTCAGTAATTGAAACGGTTGTCGGTTAATAGCGCTAGAATCCCTATCCAAACTTTCAAATTTAAGCGCATATCCCCAGGCAGAAGTAAACTCTACATATACGACACCATCCTTAATTAAATTTTCATCAACATCTGCTTCTTTATTAATTTGAAATTGATCTTTTATTGCTTCCAATTGTCTCTTTAGCGCTGTACCGTGAATCGCACGGTTGCGCTCCATAATTGAAAACGTACCTCCCCTTCCAGTTTTGGGATACTTATAATCTAAACATTGATAATAACCGTCATTAATAATTAAATGCGGTTTGGGATCATTTGCCATTAGTTTATTTACGTTTCTTCAAAACAATCTTAAATAACTCTAAATCTAATTTGTCAGATCGAGTTAAAATCATATGCTTAATCCCGTCCTGGCATGCTTTCGTTATATCAGAATAATTCATACCAGATGCAAGCTTAGCAAGGCTATCATAATTCGGTTCTTCATTGAAAGCGTATAATCGAGTACATTTTTGAATAATCTCTTTTATTTGTATTTCATTAGGCAGCGGATAGTCAATAATTTCATCAAATCGTCTAAACAGCGCTGTATCAAGGCTATCTGGCAGATTGGTGGCAGCAATAATGACGCTATTACTTCTGTCTTTTTCAATATTAATCAGAAAGCTATTTAATACACGCTTTATCTCGCCAATATCATGACCCTGATTTCTATGCGATCCAATAGAATCAAATTCATCAAATAAATAAACAGCCCTATGACTTTGCATGGTATCAAAAATCAATCGCAGTTTACTTATCGATTCTCCCAAATATTTCGACATCAATCCGTCTAATCGAATAATATAAACAGCAATATTCAACTCGCCGGCAATTGCTTGCGCTGTCATTGTTTTACCGGTACCAGGAGGACCGGTCAATAATAGCTTTCGCATGGGCTCCAAATCGTGCTTTCTTAAATCCTCGAACCTTTTTTGTTCTTCCAACAGTTTTAATAACACCTGTTTAATTCCATCATCCAGAACGAGGTCGTTTAATTTAATCTGAGGAGTGAAAACTTCAATTAATTCATTTAATTCCCGCTTAGGCAAAGAAAGCGCAACAGCCTTATTTTCAATAATTAATCCAGACCGGTCTTTTTTAGCTTTCTCAATCAGACTCTTTAATTCTTGTGCGAATATAGCATGCCCTTGCCGTGCTTCAGTTGCAGCTATCTGCATGGCGGTACTGAAGAAGCGACTTTCATCACTCTTCCCGTATGAACTAATGAGGTTCTTTATTTGTTCTGCTGCTGCCATATTCTTATAAAATACAAATTTATAAAATAAAGCTCATTTAGCCGTAATAACCTGATTGCCTTTATTATCAATGCATTTCAAGGATACTTAAGCAAACCTTATTCCAATTCCACCTGTTCGTGACCGTCTTCGGCAATCTCTATAATAATCCTTTTATTAGTGCTGATAATATTTACTCTACCACCCACGTTAAAACCCAATCTTTCCAACCAAACTCCACTGATTGTCAACCAAGGTACTATTTTATGACGATTACGATCCCAGGCACACCGACTTGCACGAAATTTCCCTTGTACCTTTACCTGTTTTCTATTTCTAAGTTCCATACTAATATTTTTTTATATATAGTGAGCTATTTATAATTTGATTACATTTTTACCTATGGTCTTCTTTGAATCATTACGTCAAACTTTTCTATTAAATTTTTTCATGGTACTTTTATTATTAATATCATTAACCCGTTTCAAATAACAACACAAATATAGCGACATAATTGGTAAATACCAATAATATCGCTACAAATATTTTATAAATGAAAATTTATTTTAAAGAAAACCTCGCATTTTTACGCAGAAAATTCAATAAAACACAGTCTGAAATTGCTTCACAGGTAAATAAATCCCAAAGAATAGTCTCAAATTGGGAAAGGGATAATACAGAACCAAGCTTAGAAGAAATTGGAATCCTCAGCGATTTTTTTGGTATAACGAGCGATGAACTATTATTCAAAAACCTGGAAAGCGAAGGCCTAAATTCCGGGAGAAACGTTAATGAACCACTTAAGAACGAAATTCCTGCCTTTAAAAAAGCCATTGAACTACATGAAACCACTATTTCTACCCTTAAAAATTCAATTGAGGATAAAAACGCCTTAATTGCTATGCTTAAGTCTGAAAACAAGCGCTTAATAGCAGAAATGGGAAAACTTATTCAAAAAAAATAATCCCAGGAACATTATATAGCTTCAACGAGCAAACTTCTGGTTAACAACCCTCGAATCTACGCCCTTTTCTAATTCGGAAGCCGAATGTCTCTAAAAGCAAATAGATTTCCACAATCATTTTAATCCTAATCACATTTAGAGGGAAAAATCACCGGTCGTTCTGTTGAATTACAGCCTCACCATTTTGTAGCTTCACAATAGGGAATAAACAGTAAAATACTTCACCCTTCCTCAATTAAATATTCCAAGTAATAAGACACACCGTAGGTCATTAAGAATTCCCCTTCTTCGCGGTCATGGTTTATTGGCCACAGCGCATATATCAGCATCCGGATGTACTTTTAAACATTCCAGGTAACTGAAATGAAATCCTTGAGTCGTTTATTTTCTATCTTTTTTCGAGGAGCTTCAATAAAAAACGAAAGTTCTTTTACGTTCTACATTTTCACAGCCGATTTTAAACGATATTTCTAAAAATATATTGCAATTTACCTAACTTCTTACGTGATCCAGTAACATTACACAAGAATAATATATTTTGACATCCTAAATAAAAAGCTATTTTCATTTAATAACAGATTTATTTTGAATTTGTTAATAAATCCCTTAAATTCGAATATCAATTGTTCCTATAATAAAACCAATTCGATGAGAAAATCCAAACTATTTGCATGTTGTATGGTTTCTTTCGCTGCGTTTCTAGTCATAGTTTATTCGTGTAATAAGAAGGATCAATATTGGAGTTCACCAACCTCTGGGGAAATTTCATTAAGTATTTCCGATGCCCAGCATTGGTATGAGCGTAAGTATTCTACAGAAATTAACAAAATTAAAAATATTGATAAATTTCAAGGCCCCAGAATGGTCTCATATGCCCGCGGTGTATTTGCAGGTGTTCCCGATTGGCGTTATCATCAGCACTATAGAAGGAACCGCAATGCATTAATGATTCCATTAGATTTTTCAGATCCTCAAACTAAATATACAGGATTTCGAGACATTATAATTACAAAAAACAACTCGAAGAAAACATTTAATTCATATGTTCAACTTGAGATTTTCAATAAAAGATATTTGGACTCTCTAATAAATAAAAAAGGTAATCTCCCGGATATCAGATCCTACTCAGATCCCATGAGTTTTACAGGAGAAGTGTTATTATTTAGTAGTCACAATGAATTTATAAGAGGTGCGCAATATAAAAATGGTAGAATTATAGCAAGGATATTCCCCCGTAATGGTATTAAAAATATGATCAAATCTATTTCTAACTCATTTAACTCTGAACATACTTATGTTCCATTTAACGGTGGTGCAAACCTGGAAGCAATGACTAGGAAGCCTATAGGCAAAAAAGTGGCGTTAAATAGTAATGTAGATAAGCAAGTTTACGAGGAAGCCCCGGTTCATAAATCAGCATCAAATTCTAGTGATACGGACGACGACACAGGTGATTCAGACGACACAGACGATTCAATTTGGGATGGTTCAGGATTGGAGGATGTAACCGTGATCGCAACAATGCCAAATACATATGAAAATCCATGGGGTGATACCGGGGATGATTGGGGAGACTCTTACCCTACTGATTATGACCCTCCGCCAGCCCCACCAACTTCAGGAGGTGGCGGGGGAACTGGTGGAGGTGGTGGATCAACTGTCGGCAGCACTTCTTATGAAACAATGACTGATGATGATATCCAACGAGATATTGATCTTTCAAATTTCATTGACCTTAGTTTACAAAAACCTAGGCCGAAATTTACAGATCTCAAATCTCATACTCTACCAGCGTCATATAATCCCTCACAAGTGGGGGCCGCAATTGGAGGAGAAGTTGCTAACGAACTTGGAAGTAATGGCAATACATGCGCAACAAGAGTATCGTACGCTCTAAATCATTCTAATAATCCAATTCCTTCTGGAGCATATACGTTTGACGGTGCAGATGGCATGAATTATATAGTGGGAGCCCGAACATTACTAAGTTACTTAAAAAGTGCATATGGAGCAACTGGGACGACTATACACCTATCAAGTCAAAATAGCTCATTAAGTCAACAAGATATAAAATCAAAAATGAGCGGAAAGCAAGGCATATATGTTATAATTCCTAATGACCCATCTGTAGCTTCAGGTTTTGGCGCCAGCGGCCATGTGGATATTCTGAGTGCTGACGGAGGTTTTTCGAGCGGCCATGCCTTTTATTCATGTCAAGGCGGAGTAAGTGACGTTTATCTCTTTCAACTAAATAATTAATCATGAAAAAGAAGTATTATTTTGTATTTATTCTAGTTATTTTGTCAATATGTAGTTGTAAAGCCGTAAAACGTGGGGAATCAACCAAATTAGATGGAAAAGAATTGATTAAGCAACTTGCGTTTTGTAAGTGCTTAAACTATTGCTTCAGCAACATAAATAATACAGATAGTGTGGATAATAGTATTCAATGGCTTAAAGGTATGTTGCTTGACCGTTATGGGCGGTACTACTCCTTTAAGATTGAACCTACCATAGATAGTTTGGCTAAGAAAGAATATAGAAAAATAGAAAAATCAAGATACCCAGATCAACCAGTCGCTGAAGGATCGTATGGGAAAGCATCATATTCGATAGACTGCCTTAATTTCTATAAGTCCGATAAACTAGACTCATTAACTAATGAAATGGAAAAAGAATTCAAAGACATTCCTAAAAATAATTGAAGTTGCTGACTGCCCGTGTCACATTTCTATTAAGCAACGTCTAATTTAACGCTAAGATTTTTTATACTTAGAGGTTATGTCCATGACCAATCATATTAACTTCTCAACTGTCCTGAACAATTCTGGTATCGATCGTTAGAGACACGTGACGAATATCATTTATTCATTAATAGATTTCCCTCAGATATTTATCAGTAACTTCTGGAATTTCCGCGCGGGGTACAAAAACATCCACAACTCGATTCTCACTAGATATCTTAAAAAAATACGCCAATCCTGGCTTTTCAAGATAAATAGGCAAATGATCATTAATAAAAAATATATTGTTTCGCATAATCAAGGTATCAGCAAATCTTGGCAAATATTTAAACGAAGCTCTATCAGTCAAAATGATTGTTCGGGTTGCTAGTTCTTTAATTGACGAAAAAGTTTGCCGATAAGCTTTTTCGTTACTAGCAACATAGTGAAATCTATAAAATAAACAGGTCGCTCTAAAACTATCATTTGCTAATTTGATATACCTCAACTCGGACGTATCTTGCTCAAGATATTTCATTAAGTGAACACTTTCACCGGTACTAATGAGGGTATAATAAGGGTAATTATCCCAGAATCTTGGATGGGCGAGGGAATCTTCGTCAACATGTCTCACATTCTTATTATACATGAATAAGAAAACCGGAGAGGCGGACTTATGTTTCCCAAGCAAAGCATAAACAGCTAAACAGGTCGCAAGAATAAGTAATACGGTCAACAAATTAATAATCTTCTTGTAACTATTCATTATTTAATCAAATTGAAATGTTGCCAGTAACTCGCCATTTGGTTGCAATATGAAGCAAGAAAGGCGATATACAGTATAAAAAGAGGAATAAATATTTCTTTTAATGATTTAGTCTTTATCTTATTAAATAAAAAAACAGATATCATAAGGATAATTGGAATAGCAGGAAAATACATATATCGATCAGCAACAATTGCTGGTCGTGTCATTGGCAGGACTTGAAGCTCAAGAGCGATTTGAGAAAAACCAATAAAGATACAAAAGAGGTTAAAATTCCTATTTTTCGATTTTCTCAACATATATACACTTATCACGCCGATTAGGAGTATTACAAATGGCAAGATTATAAATCTCAACGGAGTAATATCATACGGGGCAAATGGAAAGTTGTAATTATAATGTAGGCCATTGGGTAAGAACAAATTCAAAATGTAAAAGTATAAACAATAACAAATTAAAAAAAATTTCTGCGTTAATGGGTAATACTTAATTGGCGGAAATATCAGATCTGGCCCGTAATTGACTTCAATAGTAAATCGTATTAAGAAATATGTTATCGTAAATGTAATAAGTAAAAAAAATATCTCATATATATCGAAGTCTATTCTTTTCGACTCATTCATTTTAAAAAAAATAATAAACAACACATACATAACAGGTGTAATTATCGCCTGCTCCTTGAAGAAAAAGGAAATAATAAAAAGGAAAATGGAAATAACTATTTTATAATTCTTTTTAGTTAAATACCACGAAATAAATTGACTTAAGGAAATTATTGTACATAATGTACATATAAGTATTTTAGACCCCGATATCCAAGCAACAGCTTCAACATTTAAAGGATGAATCCCCCAGATAACTGCAACAATAAAACAGATAGGCAATCTATTACCAATCCGAAATGATGCTAGAATATTTTTTGACAAATAAAAGACGCTGATAGTGCTTAAAAAGTGAATAATAACATTCATTAAATGGAAGTAGTAAGGGTCAAAGCCGTTAATTTTATAAACTAAACTATAATAAAGCGTATTTAATGGTGAATATTGAATTGCATTAACCCTTTGAAAAATTGCTTTAAAATAATCCCAATTATAATGGGCTGGATTTATATACGGATTTTTTAACAACATCCAATGATCGTCTGGGCCAGAAAAACTTAGATAAACAACAGGACTATATACACAAGATATAAGCAATGCTATAATCGACAATCCGATTAAATATTGGACTTTCCTTAGAAAAGGATCGGGAGTGACTATAGATAAATTGGTTAACTTTTCTTTCAACATTCAAACTAATATTAATTGAATTTACAAAGTATATACTCGTCGTCATTTTGTCTAAAAAAGCTTTTAATATCAAACAACCAAGGAGGATTCCCCGTCTTTAAAACACTAATTTGGGATTGGTACAACATAGAGGTTATTGTAGAATCAGAAAAATCGTGTCTTTGGATCACCAATAGTTTCTCGGAATCGTGGAAAGTAGCAATCAATGGTAGAGTATCATAATTATTAAGCTGGCTATAATCGACTTTCCCTATATCATAAAATGACTGGGTCAAAGAGCTATACGGATTCACTGGATTAGAACGCTTTTTTGCGAAAAGTTTGATTCTAGTATTTCTATAGTTATCATATATATATTTGGCAAGAACAAGCCTTCCATTTAATGGTGGGGAAAAAATAGCAACAACTAGACAAATAATATTGCCGGCAATTAGGGTTGAGAATACCCCCCGAATAATTACTTTCTGCCAATTTTTAAAATTCGCTTTAGAAGTTCCAGAGACTAGAAGGTTTATGCTTTTAACAATAATAAAAGGTATGAAATAAATTATTGGAAATAGAAATCTTACTTCTTTGTGAGAAATTAATAAATGGACAACAACCAATGGAACAGTACACCAAACAACAAATAATCTTGGCATCTTCAGAATTAAAACGATAAAACAGTACAATACCAACAGTCCCAATGGAAATATCATACCTATAACTGCTGAACGAAAAAACTGATAAATACTAATAGACCCAAAATTTGATGCCTTATCATAAATGATGTTCATATTAAAATAATTCCATGCCGACAATGTCCAATCTCCATAATATAAATAGTCAATATAAACGCCAAATACCATCACTACAAAAGTTGTAGCTATAATCAGTATTATTTTCCTTTTGCTTCTCTTTCCTATAACGAGTAACCACAATATCAGTCCTGTTATCATAATCGCAGCCTGAAATCGGCATAAATAGGACAAACCAAAGAAAACTCCACCAGCGAACAAACATCCATAACCGCGCTTTTTATCGGGTAAAACATAGCTTAAAGCCAATAGAAATAATAGGGCTGACCAAACCTCCGAGCTAAACCGTACGCTCAGACATGGAATGAACCAAAGGAAAAAGGAAGTCCATTTATAAAATATTCTAAATTTAGAATCAATTTCTAACAAGACAACGTTGTTGAACCGTATAATTGCAAAAAGGCTCAGAGCAGCGGTTATTAATCGTAATGCAAGGGCAATGCTATAAGAGTTGAAAATATGTAAGTAGTTGAATAACTTTGTTACCCAAAAAGCAATCCATGGCTGAAATGACGATCTCATTTCATAATTGAATTCCCATGGCATTTGACTTGCGTCAATTTTTCCCAATTTGTAATTGGCAAATTCAAGAATCTGATAATGTTCATCAGGATGAAAATATCCAACAAGATTTATAGCAGCAGTCACATAAATAAGGATTGCAATAAGACATAATAAAAGGTCGCTTCGTAAGATCTGGTTAAGTTTATTATCCATGTGCACTACTATCGAACGATGATTTTAACGAAAAGTGATAAGGCTGTTAATGGTAAAATTCCAGAGAAACACTAATGCTGTCGCCATGAGCTTTGCTAAATAAAACGGGTTACGCCAATTCTTATGTAATATATACAAAAATATACTATTCAACAAAAGTCCAAAAAGACTGATAATTAAATACTTTGAGAATTGTAAAATACTCAATGTACGCAAATCGTGAAAAGTCCAATATTTGTTTAGTAAAAAATTACATACGACGGCCGCTGAGAAACCAATAGCGTTAGAAACATATTCATTTAGTTTCATCATATCTCTCAAAATCCATGTTATTCCAAAGTCTATGATCATCCCAACAGTTCCGACTACAGCAAAATCAAACAATCTAACTATCCATATTTTCATTAGCTATTAATTTTGATTATTAAATATAGCATAAATCTTTTAATAGCCGAAATTCAATTCAATTTAATGCAGATCAACTATGATAGTCTATTAGAGATCGCCTTATTGTCTTCCAAAGAAAACATTTATAACCTGATGGATAGGTCAAGATGCCCGCCTAATCCCAGCTCAACAATCTTCTGCAACGTTGAGATGCGAACTTCCTTGAGGTTGTTCTCTATTTTTGAGATATAACCCTTGTTGGTCCCGCATAACTTTGCCAATTCTTCTTGCGTCAACCCCTTTTTCAATCTTGCTTGTTGCAAAAGAAAGCCGATTTTGAAATCCTTATAACCTGTTTCAAACTTTTCTCGCTTTTTCCCCTCTTTACCATATTCCTCATCAATGAGCTGGTCAAGTGGTGTTGTGTTATTTTTTTTCACCTTCATACTCCTTCTTAATTTTTAATGCCCTTTCAGTCTCCGAAAGGGGTGTTTTTTGGGTTTTCTTCTGAAACCCATTTGCCAAAACAATTAATTGACCTTCGTCAAAGAAGCATCCGATATATATCGCTACCAACTTTCACTCGAATCTCATAAAGCCCATCTGTACCGGTCAAATGTTTTAGATAATCCGTTGGGACATCCTGAATTGTTTCGATTAACCAGAAAGCCCATGCTATCTTATTTTTTACCCTCTGTTTCTGCTTTTTGTAGAAACTACGAAAGTAGTCCTTATACAGAATTATAGTTCTAATTCTGGGTTCTTTCATTACTGCAAAATTACAACAAGTTATCCAATCGGATAACTCTAGTTTAATTAAAATTTACTACCCCGTTTTGTTCAAAAAAATATGTCTACTAAGAGAAATAGAATATGAAGATTGTCCAATCGTTGATTGGACAATCTTCATATTACCCGTTTGTTATGGCGAATCTTTTAAGCTCAACAGATTTCCCAATCGCTGATTGGGAAATCCGACTCCGTTATGTATGTTAGAGGTTTCGAAAATATTCCCAACTTGCATTAACGTATTCTTTGCCAAATTCCTTTGTTAAGTCTTCCCTCAATCGTCCAATTGCTTCTAATGGTATAGAAAGGAATGTTTGAAAAAAATGACAGCAAAAATTCAGAAATGCCACGAACAGGATAGGTTATCCCGATACCCTATTCTGTCATCTTTTTAC
Source organism: Arachidicoccus sp. (assembly GCA_035497555.1). Taxonomy (GTDB): domain Bacteria; phylum Bacteroidota; class Bacteroidia; order Chitinophagales; family Chitinophagaceae; genus Arachidicoccus. The sequence goes on from DATJDF010000594.1 coordinate 13,589, forward strand.
GATTACATTTTTACTCCAGATAATAAGGCATGATTTCCGGAGCAGGTAACATAGCAATCGTATCCTCTTGATTTTTGGGACGATGGCGCTTATAGGTCTTTTGCACCTGTTCAGTAGTGGCGTGCCCCATGAGATAAGCAATGGTCGGATCGTCCACGTTCTTGTCTTTTAGTAAAATAGAAAATGTAAGCCTGGCGCTCGACCACCGGATATGTTTATTAAAGGTTGTTCTGTCGATCCACTTATCCATGATCTTTCCAACGCGTCTAGGCGAAGGCAAGGAAAACACCAGACTGGCACCTCCCTTTGGGGGAGCTATAAGTGCCGCTTTTTTCAGGATTGCCTGGGCCACTGGATGCAGGGTAATGGTTATCGGTCGTCCGGTTTTAGCTTGAATGATCCTAGTAGTTAAAGAACTACCATTAATGTCTGACCACCTCAGCGGTTTTACATCCACCCAACGCAGTCCGGTATAACAGCAAAATATAAAAGCAAGTTGAACCTGTTCATTTGGACAAGGAGTTGTCAGTAATTCCAAAAATTCTTCCACTTCAAGAAAATCCTTCAATTGCGTAGATGGATTTTTTTGTGAGAACACCTTTTCTGAAGGGCTAACCTTATAATAATGATCAGACGTGGCTGCGTCTAATACTCTACGGAATTCGGCGTAATAATCCGCTGGGGTCTCGCCGTTAAAGTGATCGAGCAGATACCGACGAAAGCTCCGGCATAAATTCTCCGTAATATCAGAGGGATGTAAAAAGTCTTTATTAATAAATAGACGAAAATTTCTCAAAGACCCTTGTAAGTGGCGATTTCCTACCCTTTTATTAGCCTCTACGTATTCCCTAAAATAATCAAGGAAATTCTCCTTGAATTTGTGCGTGGGGATGTAACCGGTACCGATAGCCGGGTTCTCAATGATCGCTTCCGCTGCTTTTACCTTCAAAATAGCACGCGCCTCTTTATTATGTGCCTTTTCAAGGGCGGTCTTTGGTTTTACGTAGGCGAAAATCCCAGTTGAAGGCCGTTGTCCTTTTTCCCTACCATAATCATAATAAAATAGAATTTTGTCTCCCTTCTTGTTTAATCTTTCTAAAAAATTCATGGCTACACAGTTTTAGAGGTTATGCAATAGGGATACAATGCCTGTGCCGCCTGTTCTTTGAAAAGGTCTGTGCCTGTAAGCCATGCAGGAGTCTTCAATCCTACCGGAAAAAGGCGTAAAAAAGCGAGAATAAATGGTGAAAATAAAATTTTGCTAAAGTCCCATAACCATTGCCAGATCTGCAATACAGACAGTGACAAGTTGCTAGAATAACCAATGAAAAAGCAGTTTGAAAGCCTTGTTCCCGTGTGTCGAGAAAGACTTTGCCGGTTCAAATCTTGTTCAGTGCCGCCAGACAAAAGTGTCAAATATCTCGAGAAATTTCTCTGAAATGCCCCCTGGGCGGGAGTTGCAGAAATTTCTTGCTGTTTTTTGGGGCTCACAGCCCCGTGTGTCATTTTACCCATTTTCGTGTGTCATTTATGTGTCAAAAAAAATGGGAAAAAGCGTAAAAAAGCGACAAAAAATGACACACTACAAATAAAAAACCCCTGTAAATCAATTACTTACAGAGGTTATTGGTGCCCCGGGCGGGACTTGAACCCGCACGACCATTGCTGATCACAGGATTTTAAGTCCTGCGTGTCTACCAATTCCACCACCAGGGCGATAGTAGGTTGAAAAAAAATCCCGCATAACAGAGCGGGATTATCTCAGAGCGGAAGACCGGGCTCGAACCGGCCACCCCGACCTTGGCAAGGTCGTGCTCTACCAAATGAGCTACTTCCGCTTATAACTTATTGCTAAAGAACTAATTACGTCTGTCGTAAATTGGATTGCAAAGATAAAAACTTATTTCACACCACCAAATTTTTTTTGCGAATTATTTATACTCGGGCGTGTATAAAGTGCTGCTTTGAATTTCAATGTCAGGTTTTCCCT
>DATJDF010000595.1:0-3340 GCA_035497555.1 Arachidicoccus sp.
GATGGCATCAGCTGGTGGCACGAACAATTACGGTACTGTTTTTAAATTAAAATTATCTGATAACAGTTTTACCAATATACACGATTTTGACATAGCAGACGGCAGTCTGCTCTTCGGTTCGCTTACAATCGGTGATGGGTATCTTTATGGCATGACGCGTTCTGGCGGCGTAAATGGTAAAGGCTCTATTTTCAAAATAAATATGGCCGATAACACTTATACCACAATATACGATCTTAATGATGCCAGCGGCAGTTACCCTTTGGGTTCGCTTATCTACGATGGCACCTACCTCTATGGGACGGCAGGCAGTGGCGGAGTTAATTTTTGGGGAACTATATTTAAACTAAAGCCTTCCGATGGCAGCCTTGAGGTTTTGCACTCCTTTAATGGCATTGATGGGGGACAACCGGTGGGTTCCTTATTCAGTGATGGGACTTATCTTTATGGGATGTCGTCAAAGGGGGGCGCGGCTAGTTTGGGCAATGTTTTTAAAATTAATAAGGCTGGTGCTGACTATACGGTTGTGCATGACTTTATTAATGCAGAAGGTTCTTACCCTCAAGGTTCGCTTGTCAGTGATGGATTATACTTATATGGGATGACACCCTATGGTGGGGCAAACACTAAGGGAACTATTTTTAAAATAAAAATAGCCGATAACAACTTTACAACCTTATACGATTTTAACGGCACAGACGGCGCTAGGCCCAATGGCGCGCTTACCATTGCAGGCACGGACCTGTATGGTATGACAAGTCAAGGTGGCGCCGCTACCGTCGGCGTTCTGTTCAAATATCAGTACTCGACCGTCCTGCCAGTAATAATGCAACATTTTTCCGGCAGATTGCAAGACGGCAGCGCACATTTAGTATGGGAAACGGGTGTAGAAACGGGCTTTAATAATTTTGAAGTAGAGGAAAGTACGGACGGTAATACTTTTAATTCTGTTGCTCGTATTGCTGCAAAGGGTAGTAACAGTAGCTACACATATGACACAGCTTGCTTAGCACCTACGGTTTATTTCCGCTTAAAAATAATGAATACCGATGGGAGCAGTAAAAATAGCGACGTGGTAAAATTAATGCAAAACACCAGCGGCAGCCTACTTTTTTATCCCAATCCGGCTAAGGATTATTTCAGCGTTAGTTCACCTAAAGCGGGTAAAATAGGTATTTATGATGCAAGCGGCCGACTGGTAAAGCAGTTAGCTGTGCAGGCTGGTGTAAACAGTATTGATATTCGCAATCTGCCAGCAGGCACCTATTTTGCAATTGCAGCAGGAGCGAAATTCAGGTTCATTAAGCAATAATGGCAAAGGGACGGGTAATTATGCTTGATCTTTTAGGCCGAATATTAAAGCGTTTGAACAATGGAGATGCAGGGCCAAAAATAGATTAGTGTAGTCGCGGATTTGGATCTACACAGGCACTTAACCTGTACTCCATTTCCATAACGCAATTGTACAGCTGATTATGGGGATGGCACCGTTAGTAAAATAGCCGCCGGCGGGTGAGTTACTGAGGCTTGGGCTACGATGGCAAGTGGCGCCAACTCAAACGGCATCACCATCGATACTGAAGATATAAAAAAAATCCTGAGTTATAGGCTTTAAGAATCGAGATTGGTTTAAGCATCAAACAAATAGATGATGCGTGAATACAGGATCGACCGTTAAGGTTATAGGTTCCCTGTGATGTGCCGATAAAGCCCAGCGATTGCATTTTTTTAAATTGCTAAAAAAACAGCTTTAAATATTTAGTGGAAAAAGACTGGTATTGCAGCAGAACAAGGCGAGACTGGAACAATACCCTCCGCAAGTGATTAATTGTAAAAATCAAAAGCGAGACTTTAATCCCTAAAATTTAGGTAATAAATGGATGAGCCTACAGATGAAATTATTACATTTATTTACTATTTGCACTTTCGGTTTAAATAAAAGCCCTTAAACGGTAAAAAACCTATGAAGTATCTTAAAATTCTCTATGTACAGGTATTGATTGGCATCGGAGCTGGAATCCTCGTGGGCTGGCTTATTCCCGCCTTTGCGCCAGCCGCCAAGATTATTGCGGATATGTATATCAATCTTATCCGTATGGTGATTGCGCCGGTTATCTTTGTCTGTCTGGTACTGGGTATGTCCGGGGCCGGTGAGATGAAAAAGGTCGGAAGGATAGGAGGTAAGGCTATCTTGTATTTTGAGGTCATTACCACCTTTACACTCATTATTGGTCTTGTCGTTACTCATTTTATTAAGCCTGGAACAGGCATCCCCCCGGAGCATATCCCCAAAATGGCTGCGGGTACCATATCTCTAAATGAACCGGCCGCCCAGATGGACTGGGGCCATTTTATCTCAAACCTTGTCCCTTCCAATATTGTGGAGTCCTTTGCCAAAGGAGATATATTGCAGATACTGCTCTTTGGGATACTTTTTAGTGTGGCACTCTCAAAAATGGGTAATGCCGGGAAATCAGTTGTTCACTTTTTTGAGAAGCTCAATAAATTACTCTTTAATATCCTGCACCTTGTCATTAAGGTAAGCCCCATAGGTGCTTTTGGTGGCATGGCTTATACGATTGGCAAATTTGGGTTTGCCAGCCTGTTTGTGCTGGGCAAATTACTGTTTACGTTTTATCTGACCGGCTTTTTATTTATCTTCATTATCCTGAATGCGATCGCGTATTTTTATAAATTCAGCCTCTGGAAGCTATTAGGTTATATCAAAGAGGAGCTGCTTATTGTATTGGGGACCAGTAGCAGCGAGGTGGTTTTGCCGAACCTGATGGAAAAACTGGAGAAGGCGGGATGTGATCGTGGTGTAGTAGGGTTAGTGATTCCGGCCGGTTATAGTTTTAATTTAGATGGAACCAGTATCTATCTAAGTATGAGTATTATATTCCTTGCCCAGGTTTTCCATGTCCCACTAACATTGACACATGAACTGGGGATTATTGCCGTGCTGTTGATTAGCAGCAAGGGTGCAGCCGGTGTAACCGGCTCCGGCTTCCTTGTACTCACTTCCACCTTAACCGCCTTGAAAATTATCCCACTTGAAGGCCTGGCCCTCCTTATAGGTGTCGACCGTTTTATGAGCGAAGGTCGGGCCATTGTCAATGTAATCGGCAATAGTGTTGCCACGGTGGTCATTGCCAAAAGTGAGAAAAGCGTAAATATCGCCAAGTACCGGGCAGTGGTGGAGAAAAAAGGGGTTTATTTGCAGGAGGCCGAATCGATAGTAGTAGACGATCCTGTAGTTGTAGCAGACAGGGCGACAGGTCGTAGGTTATAATCACAGCTGACATTTTATAAATATTCAATAAGGATCATTATTAATTGA
>DATJDF010000596.1:0-5378 GCA_035497555.1 Arachidicoccus sp.
AAAGTGAATAAAAACAATTAGGAGTAAATTTCTTTTCATGACAGTAAATTCGAGATAAGATTAATTACACAAAGGAAAAGGAAAATAAAAAAAATACACCTACCCGAATAGGTGGTTGTCGGTTAGTCAAGCTAATCGGCAGTAGGATTTCCACGGAGATATTGAAAACAAATAGAAAAATCGCGTTAGATAGGTCACCATATTCTGCCGATTTAGGAGTAGTAACCAGCATAAATTTCTAATAATTTATAGGATGAACCCTTATTATAATCTATCGAAGTCGAAATAGCCATCAACATGGTGGCCCTATGACCCCGCCATTATTGACAGAGTCACAGGGCCACTTTCAATTTGTCATCCCTATTTCCTCACAAATTTTAGATTCACACCGCCCCTCCTCAATGAAATAAACGCCTTCATTAAGTTTACCTATGTCAATCTTATTTGGCCCTGATGAGCGTCCAGGGTTTTCACCAGATGCCACTTCCATTAAATATCCTGATCTCCTGTGCATTCAAAACCCGAGCAAGGACATAATTACTGGCAGGATTCGGGGCAACAAAATCCGTTATCTATTAATGGAGATGATCATCTGTATCACGTCAGACACCCCTGTTATTACCTTCACTTAACATACCTGAATTAGTTCTTCTTACAATTAAATTTTCTAATTTCATCCACAATTATTCAGGAGTAAAAACTTGTGTAAATTTTGATATTGGCATCCTTATTCTTTAATAAATTTCACCGTCTGACCATTTATCTTTCCAATATAGGTACCCGCGCTTAGGGCATTGATGGCAATATGATTAAGACCTTCCTTTAAGTCCAAAACCTTAACCAGTTGTCCAGTCATATTATATATACATAGCCGACCGCTGCGGCTTGTCCGGATAATGATATTGTTCCTTGACGGCACCGGGTAAACGATGATATTATTATATGCTACGTCCTTTTGGGACATTATGACGACCGCACTGAGTTTAGAATGCCCATCACGATCTATCATTTTCAAACGGTAATAACCGGTTGGCTCAGATTGCGATGTGCTGTAATCGTAGGTTTGGTTGCTGCCTTTAGCTTCTACTTTGTCCAGAAAAGTAAAAGATTGGCCCTCCGTGCTTTTTTCCAGCTCATAATGACTGAAATTTGCCTCAACCCCACTCTGCCAAGATAAGATTGCAATGCCGTTCTGTAGTACGCCCGTAAAAATCTTTACCACTGTCGGCAAAGGAACTCCCGGTTCAATTTTACTGACGGTATTATTACCTCCATTGACCGTATATATATTACCCAAAGCATCCATTGCTATGTCGTTGGGGGAAGCATTATCTGCCAAAGTTGCCCAGGATTGTGTTACTGTTCCATCGGAAGTTATTTTACTGATCGTACTATTGCGATTTGCAGTGTAAACATTGCCTGAAGCGTCGACAATAATAGAGACAGGTCCAGTACCGCTTGCCAATGTAGCCCATGACTCAGTTACAATGCCATCCGGTGTGATTTTGCTCACACTGCTACTGCCGAGATTCGCCGTGTACAGGTTCCCCGATGCATCGATAGTTATATCAATTGGAGTGGTAAGAAATCCAAAAGTGGCCAACTGTGTTACTACGCCGCCCGAAGTTATCTTACTAACACTGTTATTTGAAGAATTGGCGGTGTATAAATTACCAAAGGCATCACTGACTATACTGATTGGATTGGAGTGTTCTAAAAGGGATGCCCAAACCGATGTAACGCCGCCCCTTGCCGAAATCCGGCTGACGACGTTAGTGCCATAATTCACCGTATACACATTTCCCGAGGGAGCAACAACTATTCCATGGGGCTGCTGAGGGGACCCCAAAGCCGCCCATATTGGGGTTAATGCACCACTGGGAGCAATCTTGCTTATTGTGAAATTCAGATAATTGGCCGTATACAAATTGCCTTGGATATCGATGGCAAGGTTAATGGGACCAGAATTATTTGCTAAAGCTCCCCAAACTTGGGTTACCGTACCATCCGGAATTATTTTGCTGATCGTGCTATTACTATAATTTGCGGTGTATATATTGCCAGATGCATCGATAACTACAGCCTGCGGATTTGCATCACTGGCCAGGGTCGCCCAATTTTGGATAACGGTTTGTGCATGGGAAAATTGTATGTTTCCGATCACCATTGCCGTTACAACTATTGCGGATAATAAAAATCTTTTCATTTTATTGTTTGGTTTGAATTTTTGAATAACAAAAACGAAATCTAATGGACAGAGATCTTGGCTTTTAAGTTTGTGCTTAAATCATTAATCTTAACGATGAAGCTTTTATTCCTTTCCTTTCTAGTAACATTTATACAATTCTACAATTTCACCTATCCGGCTCTTATTTGTCCACCATCCAAATCCTCCCTTAATAAATTGAGTCGCACTGCCATCACCCCATATATCCTATCCACTTGGGGCAGCCTATTATCTACAAAACGGCTAAAGGTCTTCAACTCTTTTTTAAGAACAAACACTTTTTCAGACTCAGAACTGACATCACCAATAATGATTTTAAATAGATTGGCTTTGCCTGTTACCTGAGTCGAATCCACCGCATTTGAATCGTTGATCGTTTGTTGTAAATCATTCGAAGTACCTACACATGAAGAACCCGTTCCCGCTGCATCAATTTTTAAGTGATGAACTTTGAACATCTGCAGCTGACCGAAAGCTGACATAAAGAAAAGAGAGAGGAGCATTCTTTTCATTTTTCCATTTTTAAAACAGCAGATTGCTTTACTGCGATCTTGTTAACGAATCTGATATTTTTGAACACTGATTATACAAAATCGCAACTTTTTAACCGATTACATGTCATCCACATTCTGAATTTCCAGAAAGTTACTGGCTTGGCGTCTTGAAATCAGATAGAGTACCCTCCAACTGGATAAGTATCTGGCTTAAAAATCAAAAAAAAGGAAGCAAAAGAATTACAAGTAATTTTTTTTCATGACAACTAATTAGTAATAGTTTTAATTACACAAAGTAAAATAAAAATATAAAACATCGTACTACCCGAACGGGTGGTTTACGAGGAAGGCAGTTAGCTGTATATAATGGAAAGAGACTAGCTCACTGTAAGGCAAAATTGTTGCAGGCCAGACAAAATTTGCCTACATTCCCCGTAAATAGGAACAAGGAAAGATTTTTATAAAGTCAGTTTATGTTTCGGTATTTGGAAATGAGTTCCGCCCTGCTATTTACCTGCAGCTTTTGATAAATATTTTTAATATGAAACTTGACGGTGTCTACTGCAAGGAAAATGTGCGCTGCAATTGATTTGTTGGATAAGCCCTGTTCGAGAAAAGAAAGTATTTCAATTTCCCGAGCGGTCAATTTGGCCTCGATCTCTTTTTTGGCATTTCGTTTTTGGTTAAAAAAGCCAATAACTTTCATCGCAATCTTAGGCGACATAGCGGCGCCGCCATTCAGGATGTCATTAATTCCAGCTTTCAGTTCAGCAAGTGGTGTGCTTTTAAGCATATAACCCGACGCCCCTGCGCATAAAGACTGGAAAATCTTTTCTTTTTCTTCAAAAACAGTCAGCATCATAACATGGGTACGCAGGGAACGGTCCTTGATATACCACACGGCGTCTATTCCTGATTTCCCGGGCAGACCTATATCACAGATAACAAAATCCAGGTGTCGGTCATTCCAACTCTCCCGAAAATTCTCATAGCTACTACTTGACAGTACTACCTCAAAAGCAGGTTCTGCTTTAAAGAAATCAGTAAGCACCTTCCGAATACTAACATTATCTTCTATTATAGCGAGTTGAATCATTGTATATTAAAGAAATTCATAAGGATCAAATAATAATAGTCCATAAATATCAGTTCTAAAAGCCCGCTGCAAAGTAATTAAGTTTCAGCTCATAAAACCCACCCAAAAGTGGAGGTTTAAGATAATTGAATGAGTAAAAATTCAAAACTCGGCTAACCTTTCAGTACCAAAACAATTATTGCCCCTCTCTCAACAGTGGGAAAACTCAGATCGGCACCTATCGCCGCTGCCCGCATTTTAATATTACGCAGTCCATGTCCACTGGATCCTTCTCGAGATTGCCCCGATGGATCCAGGGCATAGCCCCTGCCGTCATCAGCGATGACCAGTCTAAACCCTTTATTCAAAGCTATAAAAGTAACGTCGACCTGGCCGGCATCTGCATGTTTGACTACATTGGTGAGTGCTTCTTTAAAAATCAGCATGATATTTTGCCGTACTTTCTGTGGCATATACTGTTTCTCGTTATACCCCTCATTATGAAAAGCAATGGAAATTGCAGAAGAACCGAAAACTCTATGCCCATATCGCTCCATTCTTTGAAACAGACTAACATTATCATCATTTCTGGGGTCAATAGACCATACAATGTCGCCCATGGTTTGTACAGCTAACCGACCATTATCCGCAATACTTTGCAGATACTCTTTTAAGTGCTCATAATGACCACTAAGCAGCATATCTGCCTGCATTGATATCCCTGCCAGTGAACTTCCGATCTCGTCATGTAAATCTCCGGCTATCTGCAGACGCAGCAACCTTTCCTTATCTTTTTGTCTTTCTCTATATCTAAAAATCCACCACCCTAGACCAATGATTAATAGGCCTGTTAACAACTTAAACCAGATGGTCTGGTAGAATGCAGCCGCTACAATTAGCGGTAGGTTCAAAAGTGGTTGCGTCCAATTCCCATCCGGTAAACGGGCAGCTAACTGCAATTGATATTCCCCCGGGGACATTCCCACAAAGGTTAATTTGCGGGAGGCACCCAGTAAAATCCATTCATTATCTTCTTGCAGGCGGTAATAATAGTTCAGGTTTTGGGTCTGGCCACCCATACTCCCAAAATCAATCGTAAAATATTCCGTCCTGGAGGGAATATTTAATGTATTATTTTGATGATAAGGCCACGTATAATCATGCCGCGACTGGCCATTGTGGTCGGTTATAAACAAATCAGTTATATACAATGGTTGTAAAAGGGTATACCTTTTAGTATCCTTCAGTTGACCTGTATTAAAGCAGACGACGCCGGCAATCGTCCCTAAATAAACGGTGTCCCCCCGCTGAAAGGCCGCTGCGCTGTTGAATTCATTAGCAGGCAGTTGGTCAAGTGTAGAATAGTTGACAATCTCTTTTGTCTTCTTATTGATAACGCTTAAACCATTTTGTGTGCCTGCCAGCACATACTTATCCGTTGCTGTGAGTGTAAATACAATATTTGAAGCCAGTCCTTTAGTATGTCCAATGGAATCAAGTATTTTGCCCGCTTCATTCAATATTATGATGCCTTTGCCATCCGTGCCGGCCCATATCTGGTTTCCAATAGTAGCCATCCCAT
>DATJDF010000597.1:0-1951 GCA_035497555.1 Arachidicoccus sp.
GAGTTCCTGATTACAAAGACAAGCAATTGATTACGCCAAGTGAATGTCAACCAGTTGATGCTGATGGTGTGGGTAAATGCCCAGATCCTGAATGCTGCAAAAACATGACTGGTAGCGCTTGTAATATCATGGCCGGATCAATCTGTTTCAGCTCTAACTCAGCCAGATTAAATAACGATGCTCAAAATCAATTGTCCACTCTAGCGGCACAGATGAAAGCATCTCCAACTTGCAAAGTTGTAGTTATGGGTAATGCTGGTAATAGCAAATTGCAACAACAACGTTCATGGGATCGCGTGAATTCAGTAATTGAATATCTAAGCGAAACGCAACAAATTAGCCGGGATCAATTCATCTTCCAATATCAAGGTGGAACTGGCGATGTAAATTGCATCATGTATCGTTCCGCGCTTCCTGGCGAAGAAGGACCTTCTAATGTAGCTCCTCCTCACCCACAGTTAGGAACTAAAAAGTAAAATTTTAGATTAAATCTTTTAAAAAAGCGCTCCATTATTTGGAGCGCTTTTTTAATAAATACTTGAAAGCAAAAACAGGGCACCCGATTAATATCCCGATTCAGGATTTAAAAATTAAATAATGATCTTTACATTTGCGGGCAAATAAACCATTATGAAAAAATATTTAGTGTTGCTTTTATTAGCCATCGGCAATTTTGCAAATGCCCAAATTCAAATCGGCTCTAATGAAATCCCAACCATGAATCACCCTGGCAACATAAGTGCACAGGATTTGGCAGATTTCAAAAAAACAACTACTTTATTTACCTTTCAATATAAAGATTATGCGCAACAACAACAATTCGAAAAAGTCATTAAGGCAGTTTGGACCATCACTCCATTCAAAATTATAAAACCGGATGAAATGGATAATTATACCAACCAGGATAAGTATTCCTTTTTCTCATTTGGTGGTTTTATGATTCAGCATCAGGGAAGTTCTACACTAACCAGTAGTATGCATTTATCCTATGACCTCTGGCTTTCCGATGTGAAAAAGAATGGAAGAATTAATCAACGTTTTTTTTCCCGTATCTGGCTTTACCCCAATAATGAAACTTTCTTTACCGCCATGAAAAGCAGTTGGTTACGTAATAAGGATTTCAGCGGGCGAATGCTTTCTTTTTTATATAACGATGCGCTACTTTATAATTGGGGTGCAGGATTCCTGAAAGGCTATTTAAAAACGGTAAATGACCGCCTTTTGACAGGAAATGTGCGTGGTCCATTTTCAGAAGAAACGGATAATAAAGCACTCTCTGCCTTAAAGCGGGATACACTGTATGTTCCGGATTATGTTTACATTCATTTCAACGCGCTTACAGGGGCTGAAATTAAAAAAGAGGAGGAAGTAGATGAAGACTTGCGAAAGGCTTACTCTTTTCCGGTAAAAATTGTTCCTGCTACCACACTTAATGAAATGATATTAAATGAAAACAACACCATAAAATATTTGCTTTATGTAAAAAGTAGTACCGACAAGTTTATTAATGTATTTGACGGGAATACGGGATCATTATTATATGCCCGATATGTCAAAATTTCTTATAATTTCAAGAACAAAGATCTGAACAGGCTGGAAAAAAGTATAGATTAAATAGAGCAGAACAAAATGATCAGCCATCAATCCGTATGATCAATAACAATCTGCCATCGTTCATCCATTTTCTTAAACAGTAATGTAAATGATCCTCCGGTAACCCCCGTTTTTCTGGATATCTGCCAGTTCCCGCTTACAAAACAATAATCTGAAGAAAGTTCCTTGATTTGCAATTGACTGAATTCTAAAATACCCATAGATACCTTGTCTGGATAAGCCTGAATATAATGATGAAGCATATTCTCCCATCCGTATGTAATTCCGCTTCTGGTTATAAATTGCAAACTATCACTGTGCCAATAGCCCTGCATAAAACCGCTCAGATCATAATTAT
>DATJDF010000598.1:0-6877 GCA_035497555.1 Arachidicoccus sp.
GAGCTTGGAAGAAATTAATGCCCATTGCAGCTGCTGAGTGAAAGTGCCATATTCTGCATCGATCTCAACATTTGATTTTTTACCATCACTGCTTACCATCATCCAACGTTTCAAAAATGGTTCAGGCATATCCAATTTTACCTGTTCGGTCAGATAATGATAAATCTGATCATGGATCTGACTGCTAGCCTGCTGACCGTAATATTTAGTTAAATCGTCTTTAATGGCTGTACGGAATGCATCGGCTTCCTTTAATTCCCGACCTGGATAAACCTGATCGAAAAAAGCTTCTTCTAATGGCGCTTTTTCTAACAGACCTAGTTTGGTAATGGTCAATGTAGCTGATTTTTTACCATTTGCCTTATCTGCCTTATCCAGTTTGAGATCAGTAAGTACTCTGTCAAGGATTTCCCCTTTAAAAGCTTTATCCAGCTGCACTGTTACCGTATCTCCGACTTTTTTGCCAGTGAACTCTTTTTGCTGGGTTTTGGCAATATCTTTTAAGTTAACCGCGGTATCATTTGGTTTGGGAGCATCTGCTTCTGCTTCGGTTGCTGCCGGAGCTTCAGAATCACCATCAACTGCAATTGTTGCACTAATGATGGTATCTTCATTTTCAATGGATTCCGGTGTTGTATAATTGCCAAAACGCGATTGCAACCGATCAATTTCCTCATCGAGCATCTTATCTGTAATCTCGACATTATAACGGGTTACATCAATATTTTTGAGATCCACATTAAATTCTGGCTGAAGACCAATTTCAAATTCAAAAGTGTAATCCTCAGGACTGTTGATATCAAGATTCAACTCTTTTTGCTCCAGTGCAATAGGTTGTGCCAAAATGGCGAGCTTTTCTTCGCTGACATATTTATTCAGTTCAGCATCTACCCTTTTAATCACTTCCTCATTTAATACACCTTGGCCATACATCTTTCTTACCAGTCCAGCAGGAACCATTCCTTTACGGAATCCCTGAATATTGGCTGTTTTTGCATAACTTTTAATGCTCTTTTCTACAGCAGGTAAATAATCTTCTTTTGTAAGAATTACGGTGAGTTTATCGTTTAATGGTGCGATATTTTCTCTTGTGATTGTTGCCATGTTTAAACAGCTGAGCCTCGCCCTATCGAGGTGATTAAAATTAAAAAAAAACCGTCTTAAAAGGGTAAGACGGATTGAGTGCGGATGGAGGGAGTCGAACCCACACGCCTCGCGGCGCTAGATCCTAAGTCTAGTGCGTCTGCCAATTTCGCCACATCCGCATACGTTTTAATGCGGATGCATTTTAACGGGCTGCAAAGATAAACATCTTTGAATACCAGACAAATATTTTTTCAAAACATGAATGAAGTTAAATAATTCCCTTTTTAATTAGCAAATAAATGATTTCCAGTAATAAAGCCGCCAGAAATATCAGACCTGCTTTTTTGAAAAAATGGTCGTTTTTAGAAACAGCTGGCTTTAGGTAGCCCCCTGCCTGCAATAGTTCAACCGATTTTTCTATATCCTGACTGCGCACCTGCAATTGTATACCACAGGAAAGGCTTGAAATATGCGGTGCCATTTGATTGATACGCTCATCCTTGGTAAAACTAGGAATTCCGGCAGCTTCCAGGTGCCCCTGAATCACATAGATCTCAGGAAGGCTCATGCTGGTATAAATAGTCACAAATTGCGCCATTTCAAATGGATTTATAATTACTGGGGGAAAGATTACTTATTGGCCTGGGAAGCTTCCACCCAAACTCCACTGTCTTTTAATAGATTAATGAGTTCACCTACGGCGATTTCACTTTCAATATTACGTTTAACAACTTCTTTACCTTTATAAAGGGTGATTTTGCCAACACCACTGCCGACATACCCAAAATCTGCATCCGCCATTTCTCCAGGTCCATTGACAATACAGCCCATAATGGCAATTTTTACACCTTTCAGATGATGGGTAACTGCCCTGATTTTAGCCGTTGTCTCCTGCAGATCAAAGAGCGTTCTTCCGCAGCTTGGGCAGGAGATATACTCTGTTTTGGATATTCTTGTGCGGGTCGCCTGTAGTATACTGAAAGCAGTGGCATTCAAAAATTGCTCTACGTCCTTGTTATGTTGGTAATTTCTACCTGCCGCGGCAGTAAAATTAGCAGCCAGTTTTTTATACGGTTCTGTCCTAAGATGGAAAAAAACACCATCCCCGAATCCGTCAACCAGTAGTCCACCAGCTTCCGTTGAAAAATGAATCAGGTGTTCATCCGCCGATTCCCAGTCGCTGCTTATATTAAGAATAGCCGGGTTCATTATTTTCCGTGCTGCTAAATCTATAAAAAAGCGCCGGATAGCCTGCATCCCGTTTTTGCGCTCGCTACTTAAACAAAATACGACAGATGGATCTCTTGCTAATTCATCTAATAAAGGCAACATGTCAGGCGCCTCTTCCTGGTAACAGGGCCAGCTGACAAAGTTAATTTTTGAGCGTTGGTCGGTATTGCCTAAATAGGATTTAGCATCAAAGAGCGGGTGATATTTTTCTTTATGCTCCTGCAAGTCATAGGCTGCAGGATAAACAATTACTTTTAATGTACCTGGAAGGGCAAAATCAATACTTTGATAACCAATAAAAATATAGTCAGCGGCCATATCTCCAATAAACCATTTGTCGAGCCTTTCATTATATTGATAACCTACTGAAAGCAAATCTCCGGGAGTAATATGATTGAGTTTGGAAAGATCAGCAATGACAACCGGAACATTTTTACCACCGATGTTGCCTACCGTAGTGCTTTGTCGCCGGTTATATTGGAAGGGCGAATAAGGCAGAGTCGCCGAAGTAATGTCCGGAACGGGGAAATCAGGTTCCTTGTAAATGGTTTCTTTTACGTGCGGCGTCTCAATACTGTATCGTTTCACGAGATCATAACATACAGGAATCTCCAGCTCCGAATCTTCTGTAAGTGATACCCGAACCGTATCTCCGATGCCGTCTTCCAGTAAGGCGCCGATACCTACAGCTGATTTAATACGGCCATCTTCACCATCTCCGGCCTCTGTGACACCCAAATGTAAAGGATATAATTCCCCAAATTCTTCGTCCATTTGTTTAATCAGCAGTCGGTAGGCCTCTACCATTACATGGGTGTTGCTGGCTTTCATGGAAAGAACAATATTGTGATAGTCCTCATCCCGACATATACGCAAAAATTCCATCGCACTCTCTACCATCCCTACGGTTGTATCTCCATACCGACTCATGATCCTGTCACCCAGACTGCCATGATTGGTACCAATACGCATGGCAGTTCCGTATTCTTTACAGATACGGACCAGCGGAGTAAATCGGTGCCGTATCCGGTCTAATTCCTCGTTATACTGGGCATCCGTATATTCGATCTGCTCGAATTTCTTCTTATCGACATAGTTTCCGGGATTAACCCGTACTTTCTCTACGATTTTAGCGGCGATTTCAGCGGCGTTTGGTGTAAAGTGAATATCTGCCACTAAAGGCGTAAAATAACCCCTTTCATTAAGTGCTTTTTTGATATTAGCCAGGTTCTCGGCCTCTTTTTTAGAAGGGGCAGTGATTCGAATCAGTTGAGCACCGGCATCAATACAACGAATCGCTTCTTCCACGGTGCCAAGGGTGTCCATTGTATCTGTGGTGGTCATGGTTTGTAATCGTATGGGGTGCCCACTCCCCAGTAATAAGTCGCCTATCTTTACTTCTCGGGTCTTTAACCGATCGTATTTTGTCAGAGAATTACAGTAAAATTGCATGGTACAAAGATAAGATGAATTCTGCATTGGCCTTTGCCTTCTTTTATACTAATCTTTTATCATATTACCTATTTATGTAATGCTTTCTTACGATCCTAGCCTTACGCACAAACCGGCCACGCTTATCCTTGTATATCGTAAAATCGAATAACAGCGTGAGTAACAGGGCAATCAGACAGCCAATGATGACACAGATCATGCGTTCTAGCGCCATGTGCCAGGAAGCATTTTCCTGTTCATAGAGAAGTACTATAATAACGGCAGCTAATGCAGAACGGGTTGTTGACTGTATATTCAGCGCAGTGGCTATTAGGATGGTGAGTATCACACCAAGCCCCATTATTAAGAGATTGGGGAAGTGGATTAGAAAAAGGATCATACCAACACTGGAGCCCAAAATATTGGCTTTCATTCGGTCATAAGCTACTTTCTTTGCATCCTTGTCATCCGGAGAGAACGCTAATAACACCGATATTACACTCCAGAAAAACTGATGTTCAGGAAAAGTCACATAAATACTATAAGTGATAAATAATCCAAGTATGCATTTGGTGATATAGACCAAAAAATGGATTTCCAGGAATTTTTTATACCGTATTCGCCAGTTTGTTTTCAAGGGAAACTATTTTAAGCTAAGGTAGTCATAATTAATACCTGAACCCTGGCAAAATGGACTAAAAAAACGGATATGATCGCCTTGCAAGGCGGCCATATCCGTTTACCATGTCGTTTTCTTACTTTCAATCTATTTGTAATAGATCAAAGTATCCGGTATATTATTTTATTGAAGCCAGGGCTTTCTCGTAGTTAGGCTCTTGGGTTATTTCCGGGACCTGCTCTTCGTATATGATTTTGCCTTCCGGATTTATGACCACTACAGCGCGGCTTAAAAGGCCCTGTAATGGACCCTCGGCCATCTGAACGCCATACTGGTGTCCGAAATCTGTCCGGAAATCAGATAACATGACGACATTTTTGATCCCTTCTGCACCGCAGAATTGTGCCTGTGCAAAGGGTAGATCCTTTGAGATACATAATACAACTGCATTGGGAAGTGCTGCAGCGTCTTTATTAAATTCTCTTACAGAGGCAGCACATACACCTGTGTTGACACTGGGGAAAATATTCAGGATAACATTTTTACCTTTAAAATCTGATAGGGATTTTTCTGAAAGGTCATCTGCCACAAGTGTAAAATCCGCCGCCTGGGAACCTGTTTCGGGTAATGAACCCACTGTATGTATTGGATTACCTTTTAATTGAATTGTTGTCATTTTTTGTTGTGATTTTTGATTTGAAGTTGTCGATAAATTGCCTTTTGTCGTATCAGCCGACTTTTCTGTTTGGTTTTTTGTTGCATCCTTTTGCTTGGAAGCATTATTACAGCTGCCCATTAAAATGGCAAGTGATAAGCCTAAAACTAAAATACTGTTTTTCATTTTTTTACTTTAATTTTTGCAACTTAGGTTGCTCATCCAAAAGTACAGCTTATTATTTAGCCGGAACAGTTGCCAGAATTTGTTCAATTTCATTTAACGTTTCGGATTCAAAATCAGTGTTTTTCATACACTCAAGTGAATCAAGTAATTGGGCACTGCTACTCGCTCCTACCAATACAGATGTTACTCTTTTATCTTTCAATATCCAGCTAAGTGCCATTTGTGCAAGACTTTGACCTCGCCTGCCTGCTAATTTGTTCAATTGCTGAATCTGTTCCAGGCGCTCTGGCGTAAGGGCTTCTTTTTGCAAAAAACCTGTTGCCTTGGCTGCTCTGGAGTCTTCAGGTATACCATGAAGGTATTTATTGGTCAGCATGCCCTGGGCAAGTGGTGAAAAAGGAATACACCCCACGCCTTCTGCTTCCAGGAGATCTAATAAAGCATCTTCCACCCATCTTTCAAACATGGAATATTTAGGCTGATGGATGATACATGGCGTGCCTAATTCCTTTAATATTTTGAAGGCCTTTGCCGCTTCAGGTGCCTTATAATTGGAGATGCCTACATATAAGGCCTTCCCCTGCCTTACAATCAGATCCAATGTACACATAGTTTCTTCTAAGGGTGTATCCGGATCTGGGCGGTGATGATAAAATATATCAACGTAATCAACGCTCATACGTTTTAGGCTTTGATCCAGAGAGGCAACTAAATATTTCTTCGAACCCCAATCTCCATACGGTCCGTCCCACATGGTATAACCAGCTTTTGTAGACAGGATCAGTTCATGTCTATGTTGTCGAAAATCCGCAGAAAGAATTTTACCAAAATTCTCTTCTGCGGATCCGGGAGGGGGGCCATAATTATTTGCCAGGTCAAAATGGGTTATACCATGATCAAATGCGGTATGAAGGGTTTCACGAAAATGCTGATACTGGTCAACAAACCCGAAATTATGCCAGAGACCAAGGGATACAGCGGGGAGTTTAAGTCCCGACCGGCCACATCTTCTGTAGGTCATAGCGTCATATCTACTCATTTTTTGAATTTTAAGAAGCTAAGTTAAGGCTTAAAATCAAAAAAAACATCTGCCGGATATTTAGGCGAATAAATTTACACTTTGAGATTTTTATTTATTTTGTGCTTTATTGCTTAAATTCCCGTTATCAGTTTTCAGCAGTTCCAAATCCACCAGACTCACAAAAAATGGCTCTTCCAGTTAGGCAATTTGACTCGTCATAGCATCATAAGTATAAGGAGTAACGGATGCATACGGCAAATTTACCTTTAGTTGTTTAAGTGTTGACCGCAATTGAAACTGAAATAAATTGCAATAATTTGATAACCCGTTTCATATTGGTATACCGGTGCTAATGCTTATCCGTCAGATTGGTATAGAGATCACAATAGTGCAAATCATAAATGGTTTGATGGAAGTGATAAATATAAGGGATACACTACCATAGGGAAGAGTGCAAAAGTTAAACCCTCAACGGGTAAAAAGTGGTCGGTGTTTATAGATAAATTCAGATTCGGGGTTAGAAGTGATGATGCCCCCTTCTATAACTACCAAGGGGAGGCAGATGATAACGACAGGCGAAGGAAAGTTAGAAAATAAATAACGGGAGAATTGGGATTTCCAACCTCGAGTTACTGCCGATTTAACTGTT
>DATJDF010000599.1:0-3530 GCA_035497555.1 Arachidicoccus sp.
TATATTCCGTTTAAATATAGACCTGGAATTGGGAAATCTTATTCTGTGCAATTGAAATCAATTATTGAGTTTGAAAAATTGCAAATTTCTGAGAAAAAAGAATTTATATTTCAGAAGTTTTACCCGATTTTTCAGCATGCATTTGAGAATATCTCATTTTATAGAAGGCTTTATACCAATGCTGGAATAAAGTTAAATCAGATTAATTCCTTTGAAGATATTTCAAAGCTACCGATTATTTCAAAAAATGATTTGAGGGAAGTTCTATTGGAAGAAAGAAGTTTCCCTGTGAAAGGCAGAACGTTAGTGAATACGGGCGGATCATCTGGAAAACCACTTGCATTTTATATGGATCCGAATCGTTTCGGAAATGAATGGGCTCATATTCATTATATGTGGTCCAAATTGGGATACAGCCCTTCTAAACTAAAGTTGAATTTTGATGGAAGGAGCACTGTTAAAAATAAAATCCAATATGATTTTGTTCGGCACAGTTTACGTTACGACATTTATGCAGATCCGAAATCGGTAAATGCTGTTTTGTTAAAAATAGCACGAAAGCATAAGATCTTTTATTTACATGGGTACCCTAGTGCTATTTATAATTTTGCTATTTCTTGTCAAGGCGAATCGCCGGAACTATTGGAAATACTGAGAGAGACCTTGCGCGGAGCATTCCTGGTGAGTGAATTTCCGAACCCCAAATTTAGAAACAAAATATCGGAGATCTTCGGCATCCCTACTCAATCATTTTATGGCCATACCGAGACCTGTGTAATGGCATATGAAAAGCAGGCAGCGTTCAACTTTTATGCATTTCAGACCTATGGCTTTGCTGAAGCGATTGAACTTACCCCGGGGAAAAGTACTCTGATTGGGACTAATTATTACAATTTTGCCTCACCTCTAATTCGTTATGATACAGAAGATGGGATTAATGTGTTGGAGAAACAGGAAGGGATTTTAGAAGAATTCGAAATTAAGGAGGGGAGAAATGGTGAATATATTATTGATCGATCTGGAAATAAAGTACCTCTTACAGGGTTGATTTTCGGCAGACATCACAAAATTTTTGAATTTGCGAAGCACGTACAGGTATATCAAGACGAGCCGGGCCTAGCTGTTATATTATTCGTACCAAATAAGGATTTTAAGGACCATGATTTTAAGGATCTTGATTTATTTGACTCTTCAAATATCGCTATTACTTTTTCCTTTAAGCAAATTGACAATCCTGTTTTGACTCAGAGTGGAAAAATTAACTTATTGGTTCAAAACGTAATTTAGAAATTGTCTACCGTGGAGATGGGCTCCCTGCTTCATTTTAAGTCGGCGGCTATTTTATATGTTAATTGATTTTTTTTTTTTGATTTAACGAAAGTATAGGATTTAGGGATTCGGGATTATTTGTTGTGGAATTGTGTTTTATAATTGAATAACACATTTTAATTTATATTTGATTGGGTTACATCAAAGGAATGATTTTTGAATTAAATAACAATAGATGAAAATAGATATTATTGCAGCGGCGCGCCCCAATTTTATGAAAGTGGCACCGATTATTGAGGCAATTAAAATGGAGCAAACCATCGGTATAGATATTCATTATCGGTTGATTCATACGGGACAGCATTATGATAAGAATATGAGTGGGAGGTTTTTCGAAGAATTGAATATACCTGTGCCGGATGTAAATCTAAATTGTGGTGGAGGCACACAGGCGGAACAGGCAGCTAATATCATGATAGAATTTGAAAAAGAGTTGGTGGCTAATCCGGCGGATTTGGTATTGGTTGTTGGGGATGTTACCTCTACAATGGCATGTGCAATTGTGGCTAAGAAACTAAACACAAAAGTGGCACATGTTGAAGCAGGTATTCGTTCTTGGGATTTGACCATGCCGGAGGAAATTAACAGAATGGTAACAGATAGTATTACCGATTATTTCTTCACCACTTCAGAAGTGGCTAATCAAAATTTGAAACAATTTGGTGTCTCTGATAAGGATATTTTTTTCGTTGGTAATGTGATGATAGATACCTTATTGAAAAATCGTTCACGTTTTGTCAGGCCCGCAGTTTGGGGTGATTTGCGGCTAAAGGAGAAACAATATATTGTTATGACGTTGCATCGTCCGGCTAATGTCGATGAGGAAGCGAAGCTAAAGTCTTTTATGAACGCATTAATTGAATCTACTCATGATTTGCCATTGATATTTCCGGTGCATCCGCGTACAGCCATAATGCTGTCCCATATTGGCATACAGCATAAACGATTACACATGATTGATCCATTAGGTTATTTGGAGTTTAATTATCTTGTGGAAAGGGCGAAAGCAGTAGTGACAGATTCCGGAGGAATTACCGAAGAGACGGCCATTATGAATATTCCTTGTATGACATTACGTGACAACACTGAGCGACCTGAGACCATCACGTTGGGAACGAATGAATTGGTGGGAACCAATCCTGATGCCGTTGGACCAGCAATGGAGCGTCTTTTTGACGGACATTGGAAACAAACAACCACTATTCCGCTTTGGGATGGACATTGTGCGAAAAGAATTATTAAAGAGATAAAAATAATTTTTGACTTACATGCTTAGAAGATTGTGGCTAATATTACATACTGTTCGTTATTTGAGATTTAAACAGATATGGTTTCAAATATTTTATCGAATAGAGAAGCCTAAGCCTCTATTTGCATACGATGATCAGTTCGAAAGTGAAAAATTAACCCCTTTGTTGTTTAGTGAAAAACCTCCGGTTTTTGTTTCTGTGATTGATATATTGGGGAATGGCTTTTCTTTTCTTAATTTGGAGAAAAAATTCGGTACTACCATTGATTGGAATGAGCAAAGCTTGGGAAGGTTATGGAACTACAATTTACAGTATTGTAATTTTCTATTACAAGATGAAATTCCTTATGACATAAGAATAACATGGCTGGTTGATTTATATGTTAATCTTTATGAAGGACAAGTACCAATCGAGCCGTACCCTAGCTCATTAAGAAGTATAAATGTTATTCGTCTCATGACGATTCATGGTGTTGATGAAGAAATTCTCCCATATCTTCATTCCGAGCTGGATTTTTTGGAAAAACATTTGGAATTTCATTTGTTAGGGAACCACCTCTTGGAGAATTTGTTTACACTATTTATGGGTGGAGCATTTTTTGATGAAGTTAAATGGTATAATCGCGCACAAAAATTGCTTATAGAACAATTAGACGAACAGATTTTAGAGGATGGGGGCCATTTCGAGCTTAGCCCGATGTATCACCAAATTATACTTTTTCGCTTGTTGGAACTAATAGATTGGTATAGTACATGGAGGCGGAAGGAAAACGGCATAGAGGTTTATCTAAAGGGTAAAGCTGAAAGCATGCTTTCATGGATTAAGAAAATGTCGTTCAAAAATGGTAATATTCCTCATTTTAATGATAGTGCTGAAGGAATTTCATATAACACACAATGGTTGTTACAGTATGGATTGGCACTAGGATTAAATGCTACCGTGAACCTTCCA
>DATJDF010000600.1:0-3714 GCA_035497555.1 Arachidicoccus sp.
CACCTCAAAAATAAATGGGAAAAACGGCATTTTCATGGTCTGACGAGTGTGAACCGCACAAATTACGTACAAAAGAAATTATCCAAAAACACCCCGGTATCCGGAATTTTATAGGCAGAAACAGAGGTACATTTCTTATTATATTACTATGCGTTGGCTTACAAACCTTTTTTGCCTACCTGCTAAGGGACATAGCCTGGTATTGGATTGTGCTAGCCGCCTATTTTGCAGGCGCCTTTATCGACCACACTCTTTTTGTTTGTGTCCATGAATGTTCCCATAACCTGGTTTTCAAAAAAAGAAGCCTGAATATTGTGGCGAGCCTGATCGCAAATCTTCCACTGGTATTTGCCAGTTCTATTTCCTTTAAGAAATACCATTTAAAACATCATGCTTACCAGGGGATTGTCAATCTGGATGCAGATATGCCGGGAGAGTGGGAAGCTAAACTAGTCGGTAACTCTACGATCGGTAAATCGCTCTGGTTATTACTTTATCCCATTGTACAGGCGACAAGACTGGCGCGTATGAGTAAGGAAATTAAGGCCATCGACGGCCTGACGATACTCAACTGGTTGATCCAGGCGGCCTATGTCTTTTTGGTTATTTATTTTTGGGGCTGGTATGCAATTTTGTTCCAGTTCCTGAGTTTTTTCTTTTCCGTCGGCCTACACCCATTAGGTGCGCGTTGGGTTCAGGAACATTTTTTGACAAACGGAGAGCAGGAGACAAAAAGCTATTATGGTCCTTTGAACCTGGTCAACCTGAATGTCGGCTATCATAATGAACACCATGATTTTCCCTCTGTGCCCTGGAATAGGTTACCTAAACTGCATCAGGAAGCTGAGGAGTATTATAATAATCTTTCCTCGCATAAATCCTATACTTTACTACTGATTAAATTTTTATTTGATCCCAGCCTTTCCATCTATTCGCGTATGGCCCGATCCAAAAAAGGGAAGACAGCAACTGGTACCGGTGAATAGGAAAAATGCAAAAATAAATCGAGTATTTTTGGCTATCGACGGTTCAGCCAGACGGTCAATGGATCCTGATCAGCCGGTGCACCCCTTAATTTAATACTGATTGGGTTTGATGATCTAACTCCTTTGCCTTAAATTTGCAAATCCATAATCAATAAATTATTGCAATGTCAGTATTAGTAAATAAGGACTCAAAAGTAATTGTACAGGGCTTTACCGGTACAGAAGGCACGTTTCATGCTTCCCAGATGCTGGAATATGGCACCAATGTCGTAGGTGGTGTTACGCCGGGAAAAGGCGGTTCGACGCATTTGGACAGACCCGTGTTTAATACCGTAGCAGATGCTGTTGGGGCTACTGGTGCGAATGTGAGTATTATTTTTGTTCCACCAGCTTTTGCCGCTGACGCCATTATGGAAGCTGCCAGTGCTGGTGTTGCGCTTATCGTTTGTATTACAGAGGGCATACCGGTACAGGATATGGTAAAAGTAAAAAATTACCTGCAGGGCAGGCAGGTTCGTTTAATCGGACCCAATTGTCCTGGAGTTATTACTGCTGATGAAGCTAAAGTGGGTATTATGCCGGGCTTTATCTTTAAATCCGGTACAATCGGGATTGTTTCCAAATCCGGAACCCTTACTTATGAGGCTGCAGATCAGGTAGTGAAAGCAGGTCTGGGTATCTCTACTGCCATTGGAATTGGTGGGGATCCGATTATCGGAACCACGACCAAAGAAGCCGTTGAACTACTGATGAATGACCCGCAGACTGAAGCGATTATCATGATAGGAGAGATCGGTGGTAGTATGGAAGCGGATGCCGCTAAATGGATCAAAGAAAACAACAGAAAACCTGTTGTTGGTTTTATAGCTGGTCAAACTGCACCGGCCGGCCGCAGAATGGGGCATGCGGGTGCCATAATTGGTGGCGCGGATGATACAGCAGCTGCCAAAATGAAGATTTTGGCTGATAACGGTGTGACTGTTGTGGATAGCCCGGCTGACATCGGTAAAACACTGGCTGAAGTTTTGAGTAAAGTTAAATAATTGAATGTCATATAGATAGACAGAAGTATAGATGAAAACGCATGATCTTCGGATGATGCGTTTTTCAATTTACACTGGCTTTCCGGTACATCCAGGATTATTGAGGCCCATAAAATTTTGTGATTCTGCCTGAAAGGGTTACCTTTGCACCCTTAAATTAATTTTTTAACAAAAACAAATTCAGGGTAATGAACAATTACGAATTGATGGTGATTTTAACCCCTGTGCTATCTGAGGAAGACTTTAAAGCTGCCCAGAAAAAATACACCGATTTCCTTACCGATAACGGTGGAAAGGTTACGCACAGCAACCCCTGGGGTCTTAAATCACTGGCGTATTCAATCCAGAAGAAAACCACAGCAATATACTGGGTTCTGGAATACAGTGCGCCATCCGACTTCAATGAGAAGCTAAAGGTACAGTTTTTACGTGATGACCAGATTCTGCGTCACATGATCACTAGCCTCGACAAATACGCCGTCGAGTATAATGCAAAAAAGAGAAGTGGCGTACCGACCGGAAACGAAAAAGCAGTAGACGCATAAGTTATGGCAAAATCAAACGAAATAAAGTATCTAACTGCAATTAAGCAGGAGAAGACCAAAAAGAAATTCTGCCGTTTCAAAAAATACGGCATTCACTACATCGATTACAAAGATGTTGAGTTTCTGAAAAAATTCATCAACGAACAGGGTAAACTTTTGCCACGCCGTTTAACCGGGAACAGTCTAAAATACCAGCGTAAGGTTTCTGATGCTGTTAAAAAGGCCCGCCAGATGGCACTGTTACCTTATTTGACGGATTTATTTAAATAGAACCCCACAATTTAGTCATCCTTCCCTAACTCCTTCTATCAAGGAAGACAGTTTCTAAGAAACTGGGTTATGGAACTAAACAAAAGAGCCATGCAGGTAATTTTAATCAAGGACGTAGATAATTTAGGTGCACCCAATGAACTGGTAACCGTAAAGAACGGTTATGCACGTAATTTTCTGATTCCACAAAAATTTGCTATTGAAGCCAGTGCTTCTAACCTGAAACAACTGAACGAAAAGTTGAAGGTGAAAGCGAAGAAAGCAGCAGCAATGCTTGCTGAAGTCAATAAAGTCATCGAAGTGCTTACAGCGGAACCCAAAATCAAATTGGGCGCTAAGACCGGTACTTCCGGTAAGATCTTCGGTAGCGTAACTTCTTTACAGATTGCTCGTGCGATCCGTGAACAGAAAGGTTACGATATTGATCGTAAACACATTAGCATCTTAGATGAAGTGAAAGAATTAGGTACCTTCAAAGCAAATATTGATTTTGGTAACGGTAACGCAACTGAAATTGAATTTGACGTTGTAGGCGAATAATTTCGCTTAATATATTTTTTTTTGCCCGCTCCTTTTTTGGGGTGGGCTTTTTTGTGGGTAAGAGATTGTTAATTACAGGATTATTCCCGATCTGGCAAATCCTTTTCCCGATTGCGTAAATGGTTTAAATGGATGCAAAGTAAATTTGCACTCTCAAATCAATCCATTCACGTTAAGAAATATAAATTCAATGAAAAAAGTTTTATTAATGCTTCTGTTGTCTATTATTGGTTTTTACGCCCTGGCACATAATCCAGGCGATGAGGACGACGCTAAAAGAGGCATTATTGAAGGCCGCGTATTGACCAGTGACGGTCAGGTAGCTGCCGG
>DATJDF010000601.1:0-2770 GCA_035497555.1 Arachidicoccus sp.
AATTTTTCAGGTATTACCACCTCGAGATGAGATTTAATGCCGTCTTATTCGGTTTTAACTCCTTTTTCTTGTTCAAGTTTACCTCTACCAGAACAACCATTAAAAAGTTTTAGGATATTTTTGGCTAATTCAAAATTAGCCTTTACTTTTATGTCCATATGTATGCACATAATAAATATACTTAATTTATCTATATTGCTGTATTTTAATTGCTAGGTGGATAGGTAGATCCAAGAGAATATACATTATCAGGGCTGCGATAAGCATGACGCATCAGAAGATAATTCAGATGTCAAGTATGGAACGTATGTGATAATTCAATGCTTATGGGAAGGTTTATGTTGATTCTTTAAGGAGAATTTGGGCATCATTTGATTGACCCAGTGGTTACCAGTAAAAGGATTTACTAACCAACAACTTTACAATATAATAGTCGATAAAGTTAGAAACTAAATAAATATGATAAGAAAACTGATACTAATTTACCTGTTCACTACTCCTATATTGAGATTCGGGTTAGCACAAAATGCAGACAATATTATTTGGCAAATTGGAACTAAAGATAACGCTGCAGGAGAATTTGCACTGGCTCCTAATGGATTTAAAAATTACGTCTCAAATGATTTCGGGTATGAGGATAAATTTTTTGTCGTTGGCTTTTCTAAAATGAAAACTGACTTTCCTTATGTGTTACCGGGTCCTGTTGATACTTGGGGTGGGACACACGCTGCAACGGGATGGAGAACCAATCAGTTAAATATGCTGTTCAGTGTAAATAGAATCAATTCAAAAGCTGACTATAGCCTTGTGTTGGACCTGGCTGATTATGCAAAAAAGTTCCTGCCACTTATAAAAATTACCATAAACGGTCAAAGCCGGGAATTGCAACTCACTGCAAAAGGATACGATATCCATCAACAAAAGGCTCCGCGTAAAAACGAACCATTTGTTGATTCTGCCGCGCTACTTGGCAATAACACAAACAGGACGGGCAAATCAATTGTGCTACCCATATCCGGAGAAATGTTAAGAGAGGGGGGCAATCAGATTACGCTCACTATTTTGGAAGGTTCATGGATCATGTTTGACCGTGTTGCGCTTGAAGGAGATCCAGCGACAAAATTAAATATCTGGTCCAAGGCATTTATCGGTCAGGTCCAAGCGGCAGACTATGAACTGCAAACAGCAGCACAAAGAGTGCAGCCTTTACTAGTAGAAACAAAATATCTGGCAGCCAAACCTGTTATAAGGGTGGCACTCGACGGAAAAACCATTTTTAAGCAGTCTTTAGCGAAGACCAATTGTGTTTTTGAATGTCCGATGCCTGCTGTTCAATCAGCCATCACGAGTCATTATAAAATCTGGATAAATGAGGAGTTGGTTGAACAAGGAACCATTAAACGTTCTCCACAAAGAATCCAGACACCGGCAGATTATGTGGATACCAGGATTGGTTCGGCCCATTCACGCTGGATGATTGCTCCAGGTCCGTGGATGCCCTTCAGTATGGTGAAAATGAGTCCGGACAACCAGAATGCCGGACGAATGGCTGGTTATGAACCTCATTTTGAAACAATCGGCACTTTTAGCCATATCCATGAATGGACGATGGCTGGATTAGGTATTTTCGCTACGAATGGCAAACTGGAAACCCATATTGGAGATGAGTTGAACCCTGACTCCGGTTACCGGTCCCGAATTGATAAAAAAGGAGAGGAGGCCCCTATTGGATACTATAAAGCCCAGTTGACTGATTATAACATAAAAGCAGAGATCACTTCAACGACGCGTTGCAGTTTTGAACGCTTTACCTTTCCAAAGAATAGAGACAGTGCGAGAATATTACTTGATTTTAAAATACCGGCAGAATATAATTATCAATTAAAGGAGGTTAGCTGGAAAAAAGTAAGTGATTATCGAATAGAAGGTTTCTCGCATCAATATTCAGCCCACGTATGGAGCCGCGACGCCGATCAGGACTATACACTTCATTTTGTCATGGAGTTTGACCAGCCATTAAAGGACATGGGATACTGGTTAAATGATCGTGTTGTTTATGGGGATAAGCTAAATGTAAAAGACATTAAAAGCACAGGACTATTTCTCCAGTTTGATCAACAGAGAAACCCCGTGGTACAGGTAAGAATGGGTATCTCGCTGGTCGGTATAAATAATGCCGCCCAAAATCTGAATTCGGAGATTACTAAGCCTTTTGGATGGGATTTTAATGCTGTACGCCACCATCAGGTCGACGTGTGGAATGAGATCTTTAACAGAGTTAAAATCACAACGCCCAATAGAGACGATAAAGTCAGGTTCTATAATGCATTATACAGATCTATCTGCAGCAGGAATACCTGGAGCGATATCAACGGCCAGTGGCGTGGTACGGACGATAAAATCAATCAATTTAAAGATGTAGATAATGTGGCGTTAGGTTGTGACGCATTATGGAATACATTTTGGAATTTAAATCAGGTCTGGAACCTGATCACACCTGAATGGAGTAAACGTTGGGTAAATTCCCAACTGGCCATGTACGATGCCAATGGCTGGCTGGCCAAGGGGCCGGCAGGAATGAATTATATTCCGGTAATGGTTGCCGAGCATGAAATTGCACAGATGGTTTCTGCCTATCAGATGGGCATCCGTGGCTTTGACGCAAACAAAGTATTGGAAGCCGGCGTGAAAATGCAGACTACACCTGCACAAAAACTCTTTAAAGGCTATGTGGGCAACAGGGATCTTCTGACTTATGAAAGGCATCATT
>DATJDF010000602.1:0-3123 GCA_035497555.1 Arachidicoccus sp.
ATGGCGCCTTTAAAGGCCCAGGTTATATGAGTGCTGTGGCAATAGTATCTGATCAGACATTTATCAGCTGTGGGCTCAGGGGTATATGGATAACAAGCAACAGCGGCAAATCATGGCAGGTGCTGGATAAACGCCCTTTTAATGCCATCCGTTTAGACAGGAAGCGACAGCTGGCTTACCTTGTCGGGCCGGACGGCACCATAGCAGCATATACTTATAAACTATAACTTAAAAAGCAGTTGCCTCTATAATCAAATCTGCCAGCAGCAATATTTTTCTAAATAGTGATATTTTTTGTAATTTCGATAAGGCCAATAATCAAATTATGCAATCCTTTATTATAAACATTCCGGAGGATAAAGTAGCCTTTTTTCTGCAGTTGGCAGAAGAGCTGGATTTTGAAGTACTGGATATTGAGGACCAGGAAGCGCAGCAACAGCCCGCTTCAAACAAAAAGGCCGCCCCGCAGTCAAATGATCCCTTTCTGGACTGGGATGAGGAAAGAAAAAATGCCAAGAAAAATAAATACTGAATAACTCTTTTTTCTTACTGATCACAAATGCTCACCCTGACCATTACCGCATCTCGATTCCCAGCCCAATCCATTTGCTACTTCCAGATTATCCAGACCTTAAAAGAATTACTGGCGCTGTCTGTATTGCCGGAGGCGAAAAGGGTACCCCGTGAACCACTTTGTTTTCGCTTTTGTCCATTATACTTACCAAGCCGATTCCGCCTGGCAATTCAGGCCAAAAGGAACTTTGCAGCGCAGCATCCCGGTCCACCAAAAATGCAGTTGCATCTTCATTAAATATTTACGACAATTTTCCCAACAGTGCGTCCACTTTCAACTTGTAAATGAGCAGCTGTCATTTGGTCAAATGCGAAACTTTTAGACACATGAGATTTGAGTTTACCTTGAGCCAAAAGTTTAGCTAATTGATTCATATCATCTCCGCTAGATTGAACCAATAAAAATTTACCACTTACATTTTTAACTTGTAACTGTGCTGTCAAACCCTCATTGAAATTCGTAACAATACTAATCACCTGGCCCCCATTTTTCATTACAGCTAAAGATTCAGTGATATTATCAGGACCAAGACAATCCAATACAAAATCAATATCATTTGTTGCTTCAACTAAGGTCTGCGTTTGATAATCTATATGTTCGTCCGCTCCAAGAGAAAGAACAAATTCCTTATTCGAAGCAGAAGATGTACCAACTACATAAGCTCCAAGTCCTTTAGCCAACTGTACAGCATAATGCCCCACACCACCTGAAGCTGCATGAATTAAAACCCTATCGCCTTTTTTAACACCTGCTTCTCTGAGTACCTGTAAAGCCGTTAAAGGCGCAAGTGTAGCCGCAGCAGCTTCCTCATGCGAAATATTCACCGGTTTTAAAGTCAGGTGTCCAGCTGGAGCGACAACATATTCTGCATAGACATTTCCAACACCCGGAAAATTTACCATTCCAAATACCTCATCGCCAATACTAAATAGATCAGAATTGGACACAGTAACGATACCTGATACATCCCATCCCAAAATCAGGTTAGGTTGTTTATTCACATCTATAAAGTTAAAAATACCACCACCTTGTCTTGTTTTCACATCAACAGGATTGATACTAATTGATTTTACTTGAACTAACACTTCCCCAGCATTGATTTGCGGAATAGTGATGTCCTGAATAGTTAAGTTTGCAGTTGACCCAGGTTCACCCAATTGAATTGATTTCATGCTATTTATATTTGTGGAGCAAAATTATACCAATTTAGAATACAATAACTAGTACAAGTATGTCATATATTAGTATATTTGTCGCATGAGAAAAGAATTACTATACGAATCTTATTCCATCCAATATGCTACATTAGATGTATGTCCTAAGCCAGAGCATAAACATAGTTTTTTCGAGTTGGTTTATATCCTTTCAGGAACAGGGCTACAGTGTATCAATAAAAGCACCTTTAAATATCAGGCTGGGCATTTATTTTTACTCACGCCAGAGGACTGTCATTCTTTTGATATACAGACAACAAGCCAAATGTTTTTCCTCCAGTTTAATGATATTTATCTTCAAAATAGTTCTCTGGTTGCAGATAATGTTAAGAGATTAGAATTTATACTCCAGAATGCCAACCATCAACCTGGCTGCATCTTTAGAAATAAAGCTGATAAATTATTAGTGAATCCAATCATTGAGGCAATTATTCGTGAACATGAAACTAAAGATCTTTACAATCAGGATCTGGTTCATCAATTGGTTAATACATTAATCGTTATCATCGCTAGAAATATTGCAAAATACCTTCCCGAAACAGTAGATGTATCAACTGAAGAGAAGGCGCTCGATATTCTTCAATACATACAGCAAAACATATATTATCCGGAGAAGTTGAAGGCGGACCATATCAGTTCACACTTTGGTATATCAAACACATACCTCGGTCGGTATTTCAAGCGACACACCAATGAAACAATGCAGGGGTATATCAGTAAATATAAAATCAAACTAATTGAACATCGGCTAAAATTTAGCGATAAAAGACTCAATGAAATAGCAGACGAATTTGGGTTTACTGATATAAGTCACCTGAATAAGTATTTCTTCAACCATACGAGTTCCAGTCCAGCCAATTTTCGGACAGCTTTTCGTCAATAAAGCACAGTTGTATCTTGTACTTTAATGATTCAATTTTTGAGAAACCTGGTTAATTATAATACGGAAATTAAATGAGCACTACTTCGGACAATATGATTTCTTCCCAGCGCTATTCCAGAACTTCAGCTTTCTATTTGGTATCCTCTTTGGCTTTGCGTTATTTCAGGTGTCTCATTAGGCCATCCAAGACTAATGGTTTGATTTTTTGTGCTATATACATTTTTGAAAAAAAATATATTCCCTAAAGGATCAATTTTGAAATAGGTGTATATTTGCAGTTCAGCATTATTAAAGTTCCATCTGAAAGTACAGTTATAAATGTTAAAGCACTGATCCTTTCAAGACTGGAAATAAGTTATCTTTAATCATTCCATGGACAGGATTCACCTGGTACCTTACCAGTTTTTCTCATCGCATCCTATAAAACCAACAAAACAAATTCCATTATGCGC